>DASVHS010000001.1:0-4968 GCA_036382495.1 Thermoanaerobaculia bacterium
GCAGGACCGCGCCGATGCGGATCTAGTTGTCCTGGGCACGCGCGGTGATCGTAACGAACAAGAGGAGAAAGGCCGCCCGGAAGAATCCTCGCCATGAAGCAGTCATAAGAAGCTCTCCTTGCCGGGACGCATTCTATTGTCAATTCGCCCCTCATCCGCGCTTCGCGCACCTTCATGGGTGTAGGACAGGCACTCCTGTCCCACATTTTCCGAAAGCGCATCAACGCAATGACATGTCCAGAATCTCAATCGGATGCGCGGCGCGCAGTTTTCGGCCGCTCGCGCGCAGGATCTTCTGGATCTGCAGCGTGCAGCCCGGGTTGGCGCTCGCGAGCAGATCCGCCTTTGTCGACAGTACGTTCGCGACTTTGCGCGAACCGATCTCGTCCGCGCTCTCCGGCTGGATGAGATTGTAGATACCGGCGCTGCCACAGCACTGATCGCCGTCCGGAACCTCGACAAGGTCCAGCTCCGGAATCCCGCGAAGAAGTTGTCTCGGCGCGGAGCGGATCTTCTGCGCGTGCGCGAGATGACACGCGTCGTGATATGCGACGCGAGTCTTCAACGGATGGCGCGTCGCCACCGGCGGCATCGCCGCAAGAAACTCGCTGACGTCGCGAACTTTTTGCGAAAAGACTTCGGCCCGCTCCGCCCACTCCGGATCGTTCGCGAGAATTCGCTTTAGGTCCTTCGTGTACGATCCGCATCCGGCCGCGTTCACGATGATCGTGTCGACGTTCTCGTGCTCGAACGCGGCGATCAGCGAGCGCCCAAAGCGCATTGCCTCTTCATCACGCCCTGCGTGCATCGAGAGCGCTCCACAACACCCCTGAGTCTGGGGCACCACGACTTCACATCCCTCGGCACTCAGAACACGAATCGTCGATTCATTGACGCCGGGAAAAAATACGCGCTGCACGCATCCGGCAAGCAGACCGACCCGCGCGCGCTTCGCTCCCTTCGCGGGCGTGATCGCCGGAAGCGAAGCCGTCAGATGGTGCACGCTGACCGGCGGCATCAATGCATCGAGCTGCGCGAGCCGTCGCGGTAGAAGTCCGAGGATGCCGGTTTTCCTGACGATCCACTGCAGCCCGCTGCGGCTGTACAGAAACAGAATCGCGAGCAGCGCTTTGAGGCGGCTCGCATACGGGAAGAGCGTGAAGATCATCCCGCGGTGCAATCGATCGCCGAGGCCGCGGCGATGATGCTGTTCGATCTTCGCGCGCGTGTCCTCGATCAGCACGTCGTACTTCACGCCGGATGGACACGCAGTCACGCAGCCCATGCACCCGAGACATCGATCGAAATGACCGACCACCGTATCCGAGTAATCCAGCGTTCCCTCGGCCAGACCTTTCATCAACACGATGCGGCCGCGCGGCGAATCCATCTCCTCGCCCCACGAAACGTAAGTCGGACAATGCGGCAGGCAGAAACCGCAATGAACGCAGTCATCGATGAGACTGCGCCCGCTATGCGGATGCGGCAGCTGCGGCTGCACCGATTCGCTCAAATGTCCCCCACGAATCTTCCCGGCGCGAACCGCCTGTCCGGATCGAACTTCTGTTTGATCGCCTGCATCAATGGATACGCGCCCGTGGGTTCTCCCCAGGCACCGACGTGCTCGCGGACGCTCGCCGGCGCGGCGCCGATCGTCAGTGACCCTCGAGCCTTGACCAGGATTTGACGCGCGTTCTCGATCGCGGTGGCGATCCGACGATCGTCGGCCGGCGCGCCCGTCACGAAGCCGAGTCCTGACATCGGATACCAGACGAATCCTCCGTTCATCGCCCCAAGAAGCGGTGCGACGACGGCGCTGCTGACGATCTCGACGTGGGACGGCGGCGCGGCGATCTTGAGCCGGAGCGGACCGGCTGCGCGAACCGCGTCGTGACGGGACCAGAATTGTTTCGCGCCCGCCGTGTCCAGAACTTCGCAGGTGGACAGACGCGACAAACGATCGCGCTGAGCGACAACGCCTGCGCGAAATCCCTCGAAGCGGACCGCGACGTCGAAGCCGGTGCCATGCGCGATCGCGACAACTGTGGCCGGCTCCAGCTGCGACTGCTTCATATCCAGAATCAGTTTTCTCAACGCGGCGGCGTTTCGATTGGTCAGAAGCAACGTTTCAGAATTTTCCGGCAGCGGGTGCAGCCGGAACGTCACCGTGGCGATCATCCCGAGAGTGCCTAGCGAGCCGACCATCAGCTTCGGCAGATCGAAGCCGGCAACGTTCTTCACGACTTTGCCACCACCGTGCGCGATGACGCCGTCCGCCCGGATGATCGAGATACCGATGATCAGATCACGCACAGACCCGAATCGCGTCCGCAGCGGTCCGAATGCGTTCGCCGCGACGATGCCGCCGATCGTGGCGCGGTCCGGCTGCGGCGGATCGAGCGCGAGTCGCTGTCCGTGCGCCATCACCACTTCCTGCACCCGCGCGAGAGTCGCACCCGCTTCGACGGCGATGATCTGATCCGAGGGCGCGTGCTCGACGACTCGATCGAGTTTCGTCGTGCGAATGACGAGGCCGGCGCGATCGGGTGTGTTGCCGATGTCGAAGTCTGTTCCGCCGCCGATGATCGCGACCACTTCGCCGCTTCGCTCGCTTTCCGCGATGCGCGACGCGGCGGCGTCAATCGTTTCCGGGACAAACTCGGCAGGCGTGGTCATACGCGGTCTGCCTGGCCGGAGAGCTCGGTGGAATGCGGACGGTAGATGCCGGGACGATCGCCGCACAACCGCGGCGTCGGAAACACTTTGCCGGGATTGAATCGCGCGGTCGGATCGAACGCGCATCGGATTCGGCTCATCGTCTCGAGGTCATCCTCGGTGAACATCTCAGCCATGTACGGCGCTTTGTCAGCGCCCACGCCGTGCTCGCCGGTGATCGATCCGCCGAACCGGAGACAAATCCGCAGAATCTCGCCTGCCACGTCCTCCGCGAGTTTTTCCTGTCCTGGAATCTTCACGTCGTAAAGAACGAGAGGATGGAGGTTGCCGTCGCCGGCGTGGAAGACATTCGCGATCCGCAGTCCCGATTGTTTCGACAGCGCTTCGATGTCGCCGAGGACGCGGGCGATTTCGGAACGGGGGATGACGCCGTCCTGGACGACGTAATTCGGACTGATGCGACCGACGGCGGCGAACGCGCTCCGGCGTCCTTTCCAGAGAATCGCGCGCTCGTCCTCGTCCTTCGGGCGCCGGACTTCGATCGCACCGGACGCAAAAGCCATCTGACTGGCCTGCTCGGACGTGTGCTCGACTTCCTCGAGCGGGCCGTCGACATCCATCAAGAGTACGGCGCCGACATCGGGCCAATCGACGCCCGTGGCTGCCTTCGCGGCAGCGATCGCCAGGCGATCCATCATCTCGATTGCGGCCGGCACGATTCCGCCGGAGATGATTGCCGAAACGGCGTTCCCCGCTTCTTCCGTCGATGGAAAAATTGCCAGGAACGTGCGCGTCGCCTGCGGCTTCCTCAGAAGGCGAAGGACAACTTCGGTGACGATGCCGAGCGTTCCTTCGCTTCCGACGAGGACGCCGAGTAGGTCGTAGCCGGGAGTGTCGGCGACGGGGCCGCCGAGATCGACGACGCTGCCGTCGCTTGTGACAAGCCGCGCGCCGAGAACGTGATTGACGGTGAAACCGTACTTCAGACAATGCGCGCCGCCGGAATTCTCGGAGATATTGCCGCCGATCGTGCAGACGCTTTGCGATGACGGATCGGGCGCGTAATAGTAGCCGTCGGGACCGATACGTTTACTGACGTCGAGGTTGATCACGCCGGGCTGCACGCGCATCCATCCATTCTCGAGATCGATCTCGAGGATGCTCTTCATGCGCGCCATGCCGACGACGACACAACCGGGAACCGGCATCGCTCCGCCGGACAGGCCGGTGCCGGCACCGCGCGGCACGATCGCGAGATTCGCTTCCCGCGTGATCTTCACGATCTCGACGACTTCCTCAGTCGACGACGGGAGAACGACGATTCCGGGCATGGCGTGGAAGCTGGTGAGAGCATCCGACTCGTACGTGCGCAACTGCGACGCTTCGACGATGCAGTTGCGCTCGCCGACGACCGCGCGCAACCGATCGACGATCGCCTTCGGGATCACCGGCGCCTGCGTTTCGAGGGTCGAGGCGGACATCAGTTCACTCGAACAGCCGGTAAGCGGGAAGCGTCAGGAATTCTGAAAACTCGCGATTGAGAACGAGCGAATCGAGAAGATCGACGGCGTCACGCATGCGGCCCGGTTCGCGTCCGCCGATTTTCGCGAGCTCTTCGTCGCGGACTTTTCCGTAAAGCTCGCGCGTGGCCACGGTGCCGTCATCGAGCTTCGCCTTGTTCGTAATCCATTGCCACAGTTGCGCGCGCGAGATTTCCGCGGTTGCCGCGTCTTCCATCAGATTGAAAATCGCCACCGCCCCGTTGCCGGACAGCCACGAGTTCAGATACTGGAGCGCGACGCTGATGTTGTTGCGGAATCCGGCTTCGGTGATCGTCGCGTTCGGGAGATGCGTATCGACGAGTTGCGAGCCGGCGACTTTGACCTCCGGCCGCAGTTTGTCTTTCTGATTCGCCTTCGTTCCGAGTGCCTTCTGGAAGACTTCCATCGCAACGGGGACGAGGTCGGGATGCGCGACCCACGTTCCGTCGAAGCCGTCGTTCGCCTCGCGGTTCTTGTCTTCGCGGACTTTCGCCAGCGCCTTCTCGTTGATCTCCGGATTCTTGCGATTCGGGATGAACGGCGCCATGCCGCCCATCGCATGCGCGCCGCGGCGGTGACATGTGCGGACGAGCAGCTCGGTGTACGCGCGCATGAACGGAACCGTCATCGTGACCTGCACGCGATCGGGCAGCGCAAGATCCCCTCGGTTCCTGAATTTCTTGATGAGGCTGAAGATGTAATCCCAGCGACCGGCATTGAGTCCGCTGGCGTGATCGCGCAGCTCGTAGAG
>DASVHS010000002.1:0-5377 GCA_036382495.1 Thermoanaerobaculia bacterium
TCGCCGTCATCGTCGGCGTGGGCGGAATCGGCGGCTTCGCGGTGCAGATCGCGGAGGCTTTTGGTGCGACGGTCGTCGCGGTCGACGTCGACGACGCCAGGCTGGCGCTCGCGCATGCGCACGGTGCGCGGCTCATCATGAATCCGAAACACATCACCGCGAAAGCGATGAAGGACTCCGTGCGCGGTCTCTCGCGCGAGACCGGATGCGGCCGCATCGGCACGAAGATTTTCGAGATGAGCGGCACCGCCGCCGGCCAGCAGACCGCCTTCAATCTCCTCGACTTCGGCAGCTATCTCGGCATCGTCGGCTACACCGCCGAGAAGACCGAGGTACGGCTGTCGAATCTGATGGCGTTCGATGCCACGGCGCGCGGCAACTGGGGTTGCCCACCTGAGCGCTACCCGTCCGCACTTTCGCTCGTCCTCGAGCGCAAAGTGAAGCTCGATCCGTTCATCGAGATCTATCCGATGGACGAGTTGCCGGAGCTCTTCGCGGCCGTGTCGCGTCACGAGGTGCGGCGGCGCGTCATCGTCACGCCCGGCGAACGTCGATCGCCCATTCTCGCGACTGCAGAAAACGAAAAGAGCACCGCATGAACGACCACAACCTCGTCGCTGATTTCACCCCGAAGGAGATCGTCGTCTCGCGCCGCTCAGTGCGCGATTCGAAAGGACTTCCGGTCGAGGGACTGCACAACGTCTGGATCACGCTCAACAACCCGGACGCGATGAACAGTTACACGACCACCATGATTAAAGAAGTAATCCTCGCGATCCGCGAAGCGAGCAACGACCGCGCGGCCGTGGCCGTGATCCTGACCGGCGCCGGCACCGTTTCGTTCTGCACCGGCGGCAACACACGCGAGTACTCCGAGGTGTATGCCGGACATCCCGGCGAATACCGGCAGTACATGCGGCTCTTCAACGACATGGTCACGGCGATCCTGCATTGCGACAAGCCGGTGATCTGCCGCGTGAACGGCATGCGCGTCGGGGGAGGGCAGGAGATCGGGATGGCCTGCGATTTCTCGATCGCCAGCGACCTCGCGATCTTCAGTCAGGCGGGCCCGAAGCACGGCTCCGCGCCTGACGGCGGCAGCACGGACTTTCTCCCGCTGTTCGTCGGCATCGAGCGATCGATGATGAGCGCGACACTCTGCCAGAGCTGGAGCGCGCATCGCTTCTACTGGCTCGGCGGATTGACGCAGATCGTGCCCGCGCTGCGCGTCGACAACGAATGGGTCGCGAATCCGCTTGTGATCACGGACAAAATCGTGGACTCGTACGGACGCATGGCGATCGGCGAGCCGAAGAGCGGCGCCGAACGCGACGCTGCCAAAGCGCTCATGGCTCGCGGCACCGTCGACCTGACGCTGCTCGACGATGCAGTCGCCGATCTGACGACGAAACTCTTGTACACGATGCCCGATTGCCTCACGAAGACGATCGAGAGCGTGCGCAAGCACAAGCTCGAGCACTGGGATCGCAATCGCGAATCGAATCGCGCCTGGCTGTCGCTCAACATGATGACCGAGGCGAATGCCGGGTTCCGCGCGTTCCATCACGGGACGAAGCAGAAGCGCGAGGTCGACTTCATCCTTCTCCGCCAGAGGCTCGCGGAAGGAGCGGCGTGGAGCGAAGAGCTCGTCGAAGAGATCGCGCCATGGGCGTGCAACACAGGGACGGTCACGCGATGAGCGGCAAGGCGCGCGTCGAGATGCAGAACGACGGACGTGTGGCACGCATCGTCCTGGCTGCGCCGAAAGCCAACATCCTCGACGAGGGCATGGTCACGGAGCTCGATGAGATCTTCGAGACAATCGAGTGGCGTCGCGATCTCTGCGCGATCGTCGTCACCAGCGACGGCCCGCACTTCAGCTTTGGCGCGAGCGTCGAAGAGCATCTCCCCGGCCGCATCGAAGGCGCACTCTCGCGGCTCGGCGGCCTGCTGCGCAGAATCGCATCCGCGCCGGCGCCGACGATCGCCGCGGTGCGCGGGCAGTGCCTCGGCGGCGGCTTCGAGCTCGCCCTGGCCTGCGATCTGATCATCGCCGAGGAGAACGCGCAGCTCGGCGCACCCGAGATCCGCCTCGGCGTCTTTCCACCGGCCGCATGTGCGCTGCTCCCGGTTCGCATCGGCATCGCGCGCGCTTCATCGATGATCCTCACCGGCCGCAGCTGGAGCGGCGTTCAGGCTTTGCACAGCGGACTAGTGACGCAGGTTGCGACCGAAGGACAGCTCGAGTCTTCGCTCGCCGCATTCATCGAAGAGTGTTTCCTCCCCCGTTCCGCGGCGGCGCTTCACTATGCGACGCGCGCGATGCGCCGGCACGTCGTCCGCGCACTCCAGGAGGATCTGCCCGCGCTCGATCGCCTTTATCTCGAAGAGCTCATGCGCGAACCGGACGCGGTCGAAGGAATCCGCGCCTTTCTCGAACGGCGCGATCCGCAATGGAGCCGCAAAGAAGTCGCGAAATGATCCAGACTCTCGACGATGTGCTCGAGCGCGCGCGCGCGCTGGCCGATGACCTCGAGCTCGCCGAAGTCCGGCGATGGAAAGGACAGCAGCCCGGGCGCAAAGCTGTCGGACACATGCCGACCTACGTGCCGCGCGAGCTGATTCACGCGGCGGGCATGCTGCCCGTCGGCGTCGTCGGCGGCGGCGATCGTCTCGAGATCATCCGCGGCGACGCGTACTTCCAGAGCTACATCTGCCGCATCCCGCGCAGCACGATCGAGCTCGCACTCTCCGGCCGTCTCGATGCGCTCGACGGGATGCTCTTCCCCGCGATCTGCGACGTGATCCGCAATCTGTCCGGCATGTGGTCGATGATTTTTCCCCAGCGCTATGTGCACTACGTCGACCTCCCGCAGAACTTCGATCCGGCAGTCGGCGGACTGTTCTGGCGTCGCGAGCTCGAAACGCTGCGGCGCGATTTCGAACAACTCTCCGGCGTCCGGATCACGGACGAAGCGCTGCGTTCGAGTATCGCCGTCTACAACGACAACCGTCGCGCGATCCGCGATCTCTACGCCGCGCGCGGCCGTCAGCCGTGGATCTTCCCGTTCTCCGAGACGTGGCAACTGCTGCGCGCCGGAAACGTGCTGCCGCCGGAGGAACACACCGCGCTTCTGCGTTCCTACCTCGAGCTCGCGCCACAGGACGCGGAGCGTCGCGATCAGGATCGCAGCCGCGTCGTGCTCGTCGGAATGTTCTGCGAGCAACCGCCTTACGGACTGGTGCTCACGCTCGAGCGCGCCGGCTGCTACGTCGTCGACGATGACCTGCTCATCGGCTTGCGATGGCTGCAGGAAGACGTGCCTTCCGATGGCGATCCGCTCGACAACCTCGTCAACGCCTATCTGAATCACAGCGTGATGAGCGCCTCGCGTTACGCGCCGGAAGGCCATCGCGGTCGCGGGCTCATCGAATCCGTCGAGCGACTGAAGGCGGAGGGAGTGATTTTCAGCGCGGCGAGTTTCTGCGATCCGGCGCTGCTCGATCAGCCGATGCTCGTCTCGGCGCTCGACCGCAAAGGCATTCCGCACACCGAGTTCAAATACTCCGAAGACACCGGCCAGTTCGCCGTGATCCGCGAACAGGCCGGCACATTCTCCGATTCGATCCGGCTCTGGGCAGCCGTGTGAGTTGACGATGAGCACAGTCCGCAAAGAAGACTCGATGTTGATGCAGAAGCAGATGATCTCCGATCACTACGATCGTCTGTCCCGCGCCAATGACGAAGGCAAGAAGGTCGTCTACACGTTCGTCCCCGGCAATCTGAATGAGCTCGTTCGCTCGTTCGATCTCCTGCCCGTGCTGCCTGAGATCAACGCGCTGCAATCGGGGATGCGGAAGCTTTCGGGCGACTACATCGCCGAAGCCGAGAAGCACGGACACAGCGAAGACGTCTGCACGTACGTCAAGTGCGACATCGGCATGCTGAAGAAGGGCAACATCGGGCCGACCGGCAAACGGCTGCCGAAGCCCGACCTGCTGCTGCTGTCGTACACCGGCTGCTTCACGTTCATGAAGTGGTTCGAGTTGCTGCGTGAGGAGTACGGCGACGACGTTCCTGTGGCGATGCTGCACGTTCCGTATCAGGCGAACGGCCGGATCGAGCCGCATCAGCGCGAGTACGTCGTCCAGCAGCTCCAGACCGAAGTGATTCCGAAGCTCGAACAGGTCAGCGGCCGAAAGTTCGATCCCGATCGCCTGCGCTCGATGCTCCGTCTCTCCTCGCGTGCCGAAGATGATCTGGTGTGGACGCTGGAGAGCGCGAAGCACAAGCCATCGCCGATCGACGCTTATTTCGGCGCCGTCTATTACATCGGCCCGATCTTCAGCGCGTTCCGCGGAACGCAGGAGGCCGTCGACTACTACGCGACGCTGCGCGCGGAGGTGCAGGAGCGGCTCGACGCCGGCCTCGGTCCCATCACGCCGGAAGGTCCGATGAAGAACGAGAAGTACCGCCTCGTCGTCGAAGGCCCGCCAAACTGGACCAGCTTCCGGGAGTTCTGGAAGATGTTCTACGACGAGGAAGCAGTCGTCGTTGCCAGCACGTACACGAAAGTCGGCGGCTTGTATGACCGCGGCTTCCGCCACGATCCCGATCATCCTCTCGAAACCCTCGCCGACTACTGCCTCGGCTGCTACACAAACCTCGGACTGCCGACGCGCGTCGAGCTGATCGAGCGCTACATCCGCGAATACTCGGCGGACGGCTTCCTTATCAATAGTGTGAAGAGCTGCAATTCGTTCAGCGTCGGACAACTGATGATGCTGCGCCAGCTCGAAGAGCGCACCGGCGTCCCGGGCGCGTTCATCGAGAGCGATCTCGTCGACCCGCGCTACTTCTCCGCCGCGAACATCAAGAACCGCATCGAGAGCTATCTGCAGATGCTCGATCAGAAGCGCGGGGCGGCGGCGTGACCTCGATGCAGGTCTTCGTCGGCATCGACCTCGGCTCGACCACAACCAAGGCTGTCGTTCTTGATGTGGGTGGCGATGTCATCGGCCGCGGCATCACGAACAGCCGGAGCAATTACGACGTCGCCGCGCAGATCGTGCGCGAAGAGGCGTTCGTCCGAACGCGCTTCACACTCGTCGAGCGGAACCTCGACTCGCCCGGCGCGGTGATCAGCGCGCTCGAACGCAATTTGAAATTGCAGCAGCATCTCGAACTGCTGGCGCGGCTGCGCGAAGCGATGTCGATGCTCGCCGGCGGTCCGAAGCATCGCGGCCACGCGACCGAGTTGAAGCAGAGGCTCGATGTCATCGGCGACGAGATGGAGCGCCGCGCGCACGCGCAGTTCGCGCCGCGCGGGACTCGCAAGAGCGACTTCTTCCGCGATCTCGCCGCAGCCGACTTTAT
>DASVHS010000003.1:0-4107 GCA_036382495.1 Thermoanaerobaculia bacterium
GTATTCCTTCGCCGCGTTCTCGAATTCGCCGTTGGCCTCGTAGGCGACGGCCAGGTTGTTGTGCGCCATCGCGTCGCCCGGATTGATCTCCACGGCGCGCTTGAAGCGGAACATCGCTTCGCGCCAGAGGTTCATCCGGGCCATGTTCACACCGAAGTTCTCCTGCGTGGCCTCGGGGAGAGCGTGCCTCGAGCTCCGACATCCGACCGCGAACATGGTCGTCAGAAGCAGACACCACACGAACGCCGTGCGTTTCATGGCAGAGGTCTCCTGATTGTGTCGGGCAAGCCGCGGCGATTATACTTCCGGGCACCCACCTGACCTGCGGACTCGCAGCTCTCCATCCGCACATCCCATGCAAGACGAAAATCGCGATCTTCTGATCGCATGGTCACTGCTTCCATTTCTCAATCCCGCACGAACGCGACTGCTGCGCGAGTACTTCGATCCTGTGTCCGCGGCCTGTGCCGCTTCGCCGGCGATGCTTCAAGGGTTACTGAATGTAACCCCGGAACAAGCCGACCTCGTTAAGCATCCGTTACGAAACGCGTCTTCACGGAAAATCGTGGAGGGCCTTCGCGAGAGCGTCATCGCGTTGTCGGATCCCGACTACCCGGCGCTGTTGCGCGAGATCATCGACCCGCCGCTCGCGCTTCACGCACGCGGCGACAGAGCGCTGCTCGCCACGACGGCGGTCGCCATCGTGGGCTCCCGGCGCGCGTCGCCGTACGGAGTGAATGCAGCGCAGCAGCTGACGCGCGACCTCGTCGGGGCGGACCTGACGATCGTCTCCGGCCTCGCGCGCGGAATCGATGCCGCGGCCCACGAAGCCGCCCTCGAATCCCACGCCCACACCATCGCCGTCCTCGGCACCGGCATCGATGTGATCTATCCGCGCAGCAACACGCGACTGTTCCGGCGCATCGAGAGCGAAGGATTGATCCTGTCGGAGTTCCCGCCGGGCACGCCGCCGCTCCCCGAGAACTTCCCGATGCGCAACCGCGTGATCTCGGGATTGTGCGTCGGGACCATCATCGTCGAGGCGACGAGCCGCAGCGGATCGCTGATTACGGCGCGGATGGCCGCCGAGCAGGGACGCGAAGTATTCGCGATCCCCGGCTCGATCTTCTCGAAGGGGACCGAGGGGACGCATCGGCTCATTCAGTACGGAGCGAAGCTGGTTCATGACGTCGACGACGTATTCGACGAGCTGCCGGGCGAATGGAAGAGTAAGCACGAGGCGGCGCAGCAACCCGACTCGCCGCTGCGGGACGTCTTCGACGCGCTCAGCCGCGACGAAGGCACGCACGTCGACGCGCTGGCGACGCGTCTTTCGAGCACGACCGGCGCGGTCGCCGAGTCACTGCTTCAGCTGGAGCTGGGAGGTTGGATCCGGGCGTTGCCGGGATCGAGGTTTGTGCGTGTGAAGTGAATTCAGACATGTCATCCCGACCCTGAACGAAGTGAAGAGGAGGGACCTGGGAGGCGGAAGGCCGGCCTCCCCATCCCCCGGGTCCCTCGCTCACGCTCGGGATGACATGAATTGTTAGGTCTCGTCGTAATCCGAGCCATCACCGTTCGCGCGCGACTTCCTGAACTTCATCGCGATCAGGGCGAGGGGAATGCCGATCGACACCGCTCTGCGCAGCGGTTTCGGGAAGCCGAAGCCTGCCAGAAATCCGATCACCGCTCCGCCGGCGATGATCTCCGGCGCATGCTCGGCGGCCGCCGATTTGACGTCGAGCGAGCTTCGCAGCCGGCGATCCAGCTCGTCGATGCGCTCGCCCACGCCGTCCCGCGCGCGATCGATGGCGCGCTCGATGTCCTGTTTCTCGTGATCAGCCATTTACCTGCTCCTCACTCGGGCGATGTCGGCCTTGAGCGACTCGATGTCCGATTTGATGTGCTCGACGGACTCGGTCGGCACAAACTTCGCCGCGGCGAACTTCTTCTTCCCCATCATCGCCAGGACGCCTGCGGCGACGAACAACACGATCGTCACGATCAGCGAGGAGACCCAGGCGGGCACTCCGAGCGCGACCAGACCGAGAACGGCTGTGACGAACAGGAACGCCAGTCCGAACAGGCCGAGGAACAGGGCGCCGGTGAAGAGTGCGGCGCCGCCGCCGAGCTTCGCCCCCATGTCCGTGATCTCGAGTTTGAGGAGAGCGATCTCGCTGCGGATCAGCAGGGAGACGTCGGCGGTCAGCTCTTTGACGATCGTTCCCAACGATCGATCGGCTTCAGTTGCGGTGTAATTGCTCATGACATCAGACTCACTCAGCAAAACGGTGACCAAAGCTAGAATCCACAGTTCAGCGATGTCTCACGACACGATCGATCTCGTCAAGGACTTCCGGTTCGAAGCCGCGCACTTTCTTCCGAATGTGCCGGACGGACACAAGTGCCGGCGGATGCATGGCCATTCGTTTCGCGGCGAGGTCGCTGTGCGCGGAGAGATCGATGCAACGACCGGATGGCTCATCGACTTCGCCGATCTGAAGCGGGCGGTCGACCCCATCGTAACGCGTCTTGATCATTACCTCCTGAACGATATCGAGGGACTGGGCAACCCGACCTCCGAGCTCCTGGCCGTCTGGATCTGGAAGCAGCTCGCCCCCGCCCTGCCGATGCTGCACCGGATCACGGTTGAAGAGACGTGCACGAGCCGGTGTCATTACTATGGGCCGAAGGGCTCTTAGCTCTTAGCTCTCAGCTCTTAGCGGGACGAACCTCACCGCATCCAGCTGCGTTCGCTTCACGCTTTCACCCATTTTTTCGATCAGCCACAAGTACTGCCGATCCGCCGATCCGACCGGAATCACCATCCGGCCACCCTCCCCCAGCTGCTCGATCAACTCGTCCGGGATTTCGAGCGGCGCGGCGGCGGAGAGGATCGCGTCGAACGGTGCGCGATCGCGAAACACGCTGATGCCGTCGCCGACTCGCATCTCCACGTTCGTGATGCCGAGGAGCTCGAGGCGTGATTGAACGTGACGAGCCAGGTTGGTTTCGAGCTCCGCGCTGAAGATCTGGCGCACAAGGCGGGCGAGGATCGCCGTCTGATAGCCGGAACCGGTGCCGATCTCGAGGACGGAATCGGTTGGCTTGAGACGCAGCAGCTGCGTCATCAACGCGACGATGAACGGCTGCGAGATCGTCTGCCCGCACTGGAGCGGAAGGGGGCCATCATCAAAGGCTGCGGCGCGAAGATGCTCCGGGACAAACATCTCGCGCGGCGCGGCACGAAACGCTTCGATCACGCGCGGATCCGTGACGCCGCGCGCAATCAGCTGCTCGCGAATCATCCTCTCGTTGGAGCGGGTTGCGTCATCGTCTGGCATTCGGCGTCGGAGAAGCGACGGCGGCACGTTCTTCGACGATCTCGAGCTTCAGAACGCGATCCTCGCCTTATCCCCAGCGAAGGAAGGCTGACGAGGCAGGCCCCCTCCTCCGGGACACCGGTGATTGTCGCACTACGGCGCACGATCACGTCGCCGGCGAGCGCTACTCTCGTCACGCGCGGACGCGCTAACTTCGACATTCGTTAAGATTCAGGTCGGGCAGCGATGCCCGCCGTTTTGGGGCGGACACGAAAGTTGCACAATCGGTCTGAACGAACCCATGACGCAGTACATCATCCGGCGGCTCCTTCAGATGGTTCCCATCACACTGGGGATCCTCACGCTCGTGTTCTCGCTGATCCATCTGATCCCGGGCGATCCGGCCGCGGCGGTGGCCGGCGAAGGCGCGCGCCCTGAGGACATCGCCCAGGTCCGGGCGGAGCTCGGCCTCGATCAACCGCTATGGAAGCAGTACGTCACTTACCTCAGCAATGTCGCGCATGGAGACCTGGGCCGATCGTTCCGCACGCATGAGAAGGTGAGCACAGAAATCCTGGCCCGCTATCCTGCGACGATCGAGCTGGCAATGGGGGCGATGCTCGTCGCGCTCATCGTGGCGTTTCCGCTCGGAATCATTTCCGCGATCTACAGGAACTCCTGGATCGACAACGTGGCGCGGTTCTTCGCGCTGATCGGCGTATCGATGCCGAGCTTCTTTTTCGGGCCGCTGCTGATCATCGCGTTTGCGATCAACCATCATTGG
>DASVHS010000004.1:0-4305 GCA_036382495.1 Thermoanaerobaculia bacterium
GACGCCTCGAACGCCTGCCGGAGCGTCACGCGTCCGCGAAACCGCTCGTCGTAATTCTGCGGGGTCCAGGTTTCGTGATCGCTGATCGCGACGGTCACCGGCGCGTCGAGAAGCAACGTTGCGTTCGTGACGCGTTTCGACGCGAGTGCCGCGAGATACGCAAACGTTTTGAATGCCGAGCCAGGCTGGCGGCGCATGTTCGTCGTCCGGTCGAACGACGATCCGCGGAAATCGCGGCCGCCGACCAGAGCGCGGATCCCGCCGGTTCTCGGATCCACCGAGAGAATGGCCGCCTGCAGAGGCTCCTGCTCCGACTGCGCGCGAATCCACGAGTACCGCGACTCGAGATTTTCGAGCGCGCGTGACGCCACTCTCTCCGCGGCGTGTTGCGCGACCGGATCGATCTCGCAAACGATCGTGAGGCCACCTTCGACGATCGGCCCGACCCCGACACGCTTCACGATCTCGGAGCGCACCGCGCGCAGGTAGTACGGGAACGGCGGCTGCGGCAGCGAACCGCCGCCGAAGTCGACGTCGCGCGCGATCGCGGTCCGGTAGTCCGTCTCGGCGAGCCAGCCATGGGTGACCATGATCTGGAGGATCGCGTCACGCCGCGCCCGCGCAAGGTCGAGCCGCGTCTTGCTGAGGATGTTCGGCGCGCGGACGATGCAGGCCAGCAACGCCGCCTCGTCGACTCGCAGTCGCTGCGCGGGCTTGCCGAAATACAGTCGCGACGCTTCGTCGACACCGAGCACTGGACTCCCGCCCGAGTGACCAAGGTAGACCTCGTTGATGTAGAGCTCGAGGATCTGGTCCTTGCTCAACCGCGCATCGAGGATCACCGCGAGAAGCACTTCGACGAACTTCCGCCTCCAGGTGCGCTCCTGCGTCAGAAACCGGGTCTTGATGATCTGCTGATCGATCGTGCTGCCACCCTGGACGATGCCGTGGCCGCGGACGTTCGTCAGGAGAGCACGGCCAACCCCGATCGGATCCACCCCCAGATGATGGTGAAACCGCACATCCTCGGCCGCCACAAAGGCGTTGCCGACGTAGCGCGGAAGCGCATCCAGACTCACCGGCGGGGTCATCCGCCAGTCGACTCCGTACAGCCGCAGGACCTCATGCTCGCGTCCGCCGGACATCGAGGAAACGACGGTGGGCGAACGCCAGCGGCCGTCGATCAACTCACGCGAAATCCTTCGATTGAGGACGGCGAGATAGACAAAAAACGACTCGATCGCGACGAAAACGAGCGCCGCGATGATGAGCGTCAAACGCGCCGGTGTTATGCGTGACAATCGCGACATGTTCGTCTACATTGTTTTCGTGCAACGCGTGCACCACAAACGTTGCACGCAGCGTGATTCCTGATCCCGGAAACGGTTCCCCCCACACCGAACATTCAGAAGGAGACAGAACATGGCTGCATCCAAGAGGGGCTCCCGCAAGTCTTCGAAGAAATCTTCGAAGAAACGCGCGAAGAGCTCGTCGAGCAAGAAGCGTTCAGCATCAAAGAAGCGTTCCTCCAGCAGCAAGAGCTCGAAGAAGCGTCGCCCGGCAGCGAAGAAGCGCGCCGCGAAAAAGAGCACGAAGCGAACAGCATCCGCGCGGAAGAGCGGAAAGAAAGCGAGCGCTCGTCGCAGCGCGAGCAAGTCGCCGGCGCGCCGAGCCGCGGCAAAGAAGGGCAATCGCAAGCGCATGACAAAGACCATGATCGCCGCAGGTGCCGGCGCAGCCGCCGGTGTGGCAGCGTTGGCCGTCGCGCGCAATGCCAGCCCGGCAACGCGCAGCGTCATCAGCCGCGTCGTCGACCAGGTCCGCGAACGTGCGACGTCCATCGGGCACATGCTACCCGGCGGGAGCAGCAGCACGAGCGGAAGCAGCAGCACTGGCAGCGGCGGAAGCAGCAGCACGCCAGGCGGCAGCAGCCGTCCGGGTGGCAGCGGAAGCGGAAGCAGCAGCACGCCAGGCGGCAGCAGCCGTCCGGGTGGCAGCGGAAGCGGAAGCAGCGGTATGCCCGGTGGCAGCAGCCGGCCAGGCGGTAGCGGAAGCGGCAGCGGAAGCAGCGGCATGCCGGGCGGAAGCAATCGTCCAGGCGGAAGCGGAAGCAGCGGCACACCTGGCGGCGGCAATCGCCCAGGCGGTTCCGGAAGCGGCAGCGGAAGCAGCGGCACGCCCGGCGGCAGCAGTCGCCCAGGTGGTAGCGGCAGCGGAACCGGAAGCAGCACGCCCGGCGGCAGCAGTCGTCCAGGTGGTAGCGGCAGCGGCATGCCCGGCGGCAGCAATCGTCCAGGCGGTTCCGGAAGCGGCGGCGGAAGCGGCTCGGGCGGCAGCGGCATGGACGAGTAGAACGTCACACGTCACGCTGCATCGAAAAAAAGACTCCTCGCGGAGTCTTTTTTTTATCCCGCGATCTGTTTGAACGCGTTGCGAATGCGCCGCGAGAAGTACTTGTCCGGCAAGCCGTTCTTCCATTTGCCGTACGTCCTGGCTTTGCGGAACGAGCTCATCGCCGCGTCTTTGTACGATTCGCCACCTTCGAACGCGTACTGCGAGTACTGCGATGCGCCGAGGAATGCCCAGATCCAGCCGTTGCGCGGCATTTCGCGGCTGAGTGACCCGAAACCCTGGGTAGCTTCATCGAAGTCGCCGTTGAAATAGTTCTCGAGCGCCTGGCGCAGCCGGCGACTCACCGGTCCCAGGACGGTCGTCGTGATGACGCCCGGCTTGTCGCGAATTGTCGTCGTCACCGGCGGCTGTGTCGCCGTCGTGTTGGTTGCGATCGTGACGTTCGCGGAATCGGCGAGCAGCGAGATGTTTTCCGCGTCCGCCACGATACGCAACAGATCGTCGTTCGTCCTCGCGGAAGCCAATCGGCTGTTGGCGTCCATGTACTGGTTCTGAGCGCTCTGATATGCGGGCGTGTTCGTCGCGTTGCGCTGCTGCGCGCCCTGAAGATGGGTCTTGGCCTGATCCAGAGCCGCGCGGGCGCGGTTGCGGAGCGCATTGTCGATCGCCGGCTGCACCGGCGGCGGCGCAACCGTGTTCGTGATCGGCGGCCTCACCGTCTCGGTCACCGGCGGCGGAGCTTCAGCGCCCTTTTTCGCCTGCGCCATCAACGTGTCGATCGAGCCGCGATCGACCGGGCCGGGACCGCTGGTCTTTTCCAGATCGTCGATCGCTTTCTGATATTGGCCGAGATTGATGTACGCGACGGCGCGGTAGTAGTACGGGTGATAGTTGATGAAGATCGTGCTGTAGGTTCGGGCGTTGCTGTTCTCGTTGCGGTTGCCCGCGATCGCAGCCGTCATCTTGTCGACAGCCGTTTTCCACTGTCCGGCCTTGATGGCGTTCAGTCCATTGTCGTAATCGTCGTACCACGAAGCGAGAGCGACACCGGCGGAGAGCGCGGCGCAAATCGCCACCATGGTGACGAGCCGAGTCAATTTCATTGCGGCTTCACTTCCTTTTCGATCTCGTCGAAGTTCACGTTCGCGGTGGTGACCTGTTTATGCAGGTGTTGCCCCGCCGCGATGTCGACGTCGACGGTCTGGCTCGAGTCCGGTCCTCGCACCGTGACCGCGTACTTGCCGGGATCGAGGTCGATCGTCGTCGGCGTGGAGCGTTTTTCGTCACTCAGGTCGACGGACTTATGGCTGTCGAGGTTCACGATCTTCTCGAGCTCGCCCCACGGTGAAGCGGAGAGGAGCAGTTTCCCCTGAGCGCCGAGCGGAGCGGCCGTCGCTGTGATTTGCGTTCCGCTCGTCGCTGCCGTGCTCACGACCGGGCCGCCGGTTTGTGTTCCAGTGTCAGTGCCCTTTCGATGCGTCATGAAGTATCCGCCGGCCACGAGCGCGAGGACGACGACCGCGGCGATCGCGCCGATGGCCATCGAATTCTTCTTCGGGGGCGCCATCTGCCGCTCGAGAACAGTCGCCTCGGCACCAGTCGGCTGGCCGCCCAAACGCTCCACGACCGTGGCTTCGTTACTGGCCATCGATTTCGTGACGCCGCGCTCGAGCACAGTCGGTTCGTTCTGCGATGGCGTGATCGACGTGCGCTGCGTCTGTTGTTGGCCCGCGGATGTCTGTTGTGTCTGCTGGCCACCCATCGTTCCGACGGTGCCGGCGTATTTCGGCAGCTCCTGCAGCGTTTTCGCCGCGGAGAGCGTCACCATCCGCTCGCCGAGACCATATTTTTGATCGGGAGGAATCGTCGCGCGGATCGCCTCGAGCGCATTGGCGAAGTCAGCGGCCGTCGCAAACCGGTTGTCGCGGCTCTTCTCGAGCGCCTTCATGATCA
>DASVHS010000005.1:0-16048 GCA_036382495.1 Thermoanaerobaculia bacterium
GCCGTACACCCCGCAACTGATCGCGGGAAACGCGATGGAGCGGACTCCGTTCTCGACGGCGAGCGCGAGACTTCTCCGGTAGCACGATGCCAGCAGCGCGGGCTCGTCCTGCTTTCCGCCGCGCCACACCGGCCCCGCCGCGTGAATCACGAATTTTGCCGGCAGGCGATAGCCGCGGGTGATCTTCGCGTCGCCTGTCGCGCATCCGCCGAGCGTCCGGCACTCAGCGAGAAGCTCGGGGCCGGCAGCGCGATGGATGGCGCCGTCGACTCCACCGCCGCCCAGAAGCGAGGTGTTCGCAGCGTTCACGATCGCGTCGACCGAGAGCCTCGTGATGTCCGCTTTAACGGCTTTGAGCGCGGCCAAGCTTCACCACGATGTCGAACTCGCTCTTCGTCACCGGCTGCACGGACAGCCTTGAGCCCTTCTTCGTGACGACCATGTTCTCGAGTCCGCGCGTTCCTTTGAGAGTTTCGAGCGGAACGACATCGGGAAACTTCTCGACGAACGAGATGTCGACCATGGACCACTCGTCGTCTTTCGGCTCCGGCCGCGCCTCGCGGCTCACTTCAGCGAGGCCGCTGACACCGGACGGATCCGCACTCGAGGCGTAGAAAAGGACGGCGTCGCCCTTCTTCATCTCGCGCAGAAAATTGCGCGCCTGGTAGTTGCGGACGCCGTCCCAGCTCGTGGATTTGTCGCGCCGGAGGTCGTCGATCGAGAACGCCTCCGGCTCTGATTTCATCAACCAGTATTTCACCCGACGGATTTTATCCGAGCTGCATCAGTTCGAAGCCGTCTTCCTGCGGGACCAGTGAGTCGTACATCGCGCCGAGCTGCTTCTGCGACCACTCGGCGAAGATGCCCTCGCCGCGGTAAGCCTTCGCCGAGCTCGTATCGGACAGCGAGATCGCGCCGGCGCCCTGCTCGCAACGGATCTGCATCCGCCACGCGCCGCCAACATGCTCGAGCGCGACGCAACGTGCCTTGGAGCCGGCGGCAAACAGAGGCAACGCAACCAACGAGATGATCAGGACCGTGATGACTGAGCGTTTCATGATGTTCTCCTCTTGACAGAGACAACATGCATGCGCGCAGGGCCGGCCGCGTAAGGGCAACGTAGGATTTCGATGAAAGCGGCTTATTTCGTCTTGTAGCGCGACAGCGCGAGGCGCAGCAGCTCCACGCAACGTCGCAGATCCGCTTCTTTCAACACGTACGCGATCCGCACTTCGCTCTTGCCGAGGTGATCGGAGGCGTAGAAGCCGGTGGCGGGCGCGACCATGACGGTCTCGCCGTGGTCCTCGAAATCAGAAAGCAACCAGCTGGCGAAGTGATCCGCGTTTTCGACCGGCAGTTTCGCCATGCAGTAGAACGCGCCTTCCGGCTTCTCGAGGAACACGCCCGGAATCGAGGTCAAACCTTCGTACAGAACGTCGCGGCGGCGCTGGTACTCGCTGAGCACACCGCTCGTGTATTCGTCGCCGAGAGACTCGACGCCGACGGCGACAAATTGCGCGAGTCCGGGCGGCGACAACCTCCCCTGCGCCATCCTCAGGCACGCGTCATACACCTCGGCATTTCGCGTGACGAGCGCGCCGAGGCGGATGCCGCAGGCGCTGTAGCGTTTGGAGAGACTGTCGACGACGATCGCGAAGTCGTCGACGTCGTTCAGCTCGAGCGCGCTGATCGCCTTGCGGCCGTCGTAGACAAACTCGCGATAGACCTCGTCCGAGATCAGGAAGAGACCATGGTCGCGGCAGAAGCTCGCGATCATGTCCAGTTCGTCGCGTGAGTACACGGTTCCGGTCGGATTGCCGGGGTTGCAGATGATGACAACGCGCGTGCGCGGCGTGAGCGCTTTTTCCCAGACCGTTCGCGGCGGCACGTGAAATCCGTCGCGGCCGCGGCTCGTGACCGGAACGATGTTCAGTGCGGCCATCGTCGCGAACGCGCGATAGTTCGCGTAGAACGGTTCGACGACCATCACGTCGTCGCCCTCGTTCGCGCATGCCATGAACGCGAACAGGATGGCTTCGCTGCCGCCAGTCGTGGCCAGGATCTGATCCAGGCCGAGGTCGAGGCCGAGACGGCGCTGATAGTAGCGCTGCAGCGAGCGCAGAAACTCAGGCGTGCCTGTCGACGGCGAGTACTCGAGGATTTTCGTGTCCAGCGTCTTGAGGCGGTCGAGCATGCAGGCCGGCGTCTCGATGTCGGGCTGGCCGATATTGAGGTGATACACCTTCGTCCCGCGAGCTTTCGCGGCCTCGGCAAGCGGGGCGAGTTTCCGGATCGGCGAAGCCGGCATCCGGTGAGCCCGCTGCGAAAGCCGAAAGGCGCGGGAGGAAGTTTCCAGAGGGCGCACGGACGTCATTGTGATTCGAAAACTGCGAACGCCGTGCCGTGGAGATATCTTCCGCATCTTGTGGAGGACAGGCGCCCTCGCCTGTCCGTTTCTACGCTGGTTAGACTTCGTTGGCGCCGAGGGAAAATAGCGTGCATGCCAGTCAAAGACGACACGTTCGCAACCCGGAGGCACCTTCCGCATCTACAACGCCCAGGACGCAGTTACTTCGTCACGTTCTCGACTCGAGAACGTGAGGTTCTCGTTCCCGCTGCCCGCGACATCGTCTACGAGACGGTCATTCGCGAGCACGGCACGTCCACACATCTTTACGCACTCGTGGTGATGCCGGACCATGTTCACTTCATTGCAACGCCTTACTCAGACCAACCGCTGCCGGACTTGATGCAACGAATTAAGAGCGTTGCGGTACACCGTATCAATCGGCAACTTCATCGAAGCGGACCGTTGTGGCAGGACGAATCGTTTGATCGGATCGTCAGATCCGATGAAAACCTGCGCAAGAAGGGTGAGTATCTCTGCGCGAATCCCGTTCGCGCAGGCCTTGTGGCCGACGTCAGTGCATATCGTTGGATCTGGCGTGAATGGGTTGAAGGACAGGCGGGGCGCCTGTCCTCCACCAGTCTAAGCCACTAACTGTTTGAGCACGAACGGCAGAATGCCGCCGTGTTCGTAGTAGTCGACCTCGATGGGCGTGTCGATCCGGACGATGACGGGCACCTTGTCGGTCCTGCCGTCTTTCCGATGGATGACGAGCGTCGCTTTCTGTCGCGGCTTGAGGCCGGCCGCGATGCCGGTGACGTCGAACGTCGCGCTGCCGTCGAGTTTCAGCGTCGCGGCATTCGTGCCCTCTTCAAACTGCAGCGGCAGGACGCCCATGCCGACGAGGTTCGAGCGATGAATGCGCTCGAAGCTCTGCGCCACAACCGCGCTGACTCCGAGGAGCTTCGTGCCTTTCGCGGCCCAGTCGCGTGAGCTGCCCGTGCCGTACTCCTGCCCGGCGAGGATGATCAGCGGAACCTTTTCCTGCTGATACTTCACCGCCGCGTCGTAAATTGACATGCGCTCGCCGTCGGGCTGATGAATGGTGACGCCGCCTTCGACGCCCGGCACCATCAGGTTCTTGATGCGCACGTTCGCGAACGTGCCGCGCGTCATCACGCGATCGTTGCCGCGCCGCGACCCATAACTGTTGAAGTCCTCGACCTTCACGCCGTTCTCGAGGAGGTACTGGCCGGCCGGTGAGTTCGCCTTGATGGAGCCGGCGGGACTGATGTGGTCCGTCGTCACCGAGTCGCCAAAAACTGCGAGCGGTCGCGCCGCAAGGATGTCCTTCGGCTTGCCCGACTTTGTCGCCTCGGTGAAGAACGGCGGCTCCTGGATGTAGGTGGACGTCTTATCCCATTCGTACAGCAGACCGGCTGTCGACGGGATCTGGTTCCAGAGCGGATTCTCTTCCGCGAAATTCTTGTAGAGCCGGCGGAAGTCTTCCGGATCGAGCGCGGTGGCCATCGCGTCGCGAACTTCCTTCATCGTCGGCCAGATGTCGCGAAGGTAAACATCTTGACCATCTCGGCCCTTGCCGATCGGCTCGTGCAGCATGTCGATGTCGATGCGTCCGGCGAGCGCGAACGCGACGACGAGGGGCGGCGACATCAGAAAATTCGCGCGGATCGACTGGTGCACGCGCGCTTCGAAGTTGCGATTGCCGCTGAGAACCGAGGCGGCCACGAGGTCGTGATCGACGATGGCTTTCTCGATCATCGGATCGAGCGGCCCGGAGTTGCCGATGCATGTCGTGCATCCGTATCCGACCGTGTAAAAGCCAAGGTCGTCGAGGTAGCGCTGGAGACCGCTCTTGCGGTAGTACTCGGTGACCACGCGCGAACCTGGCGCGAGCGACGTCTTCACGACTTTCGGCACGCGCAGTCCACGTTCAACGGCCTTCTTCGCCAGGATTCCAGCCGCGAGCATCACCGACGGATTCGATGTGTTCGTGCACGAGGTGATCGCAGCGATGAGCACATCGCCGTGATGCAGATCGGCGACGGCTTTCGGAAATTCGTCCTCCAGCGCGCCGGCCGAGATGCGATCGGGAGTGGGACGGTTGTTCACCATCTCGTTCTCGGTGACTTCGCTCGTGTTCTTCTCCCGTGACGCGAGTGCGGACACAGGCTTGTCCTGGGCACCACCGCCGCTGACGACGCCGGAAGTCTGCGTGTTCGTCTCGACATGCGCGCCGCGCGCGATCTCGCTGCCCGGCTTTCCGTAGCCGGCCGGCGGCTCGGCCTGCAGCTCGTTGATGAAGGCCTGCTTGAGCTTTGTCAGCTCGATGCGGTCCTGCGGGCGCTTCGGTCCGGCGACACTCGCCTTCACCGTCGCGAGATCGACCTCGAGCTCTTTCGTGTACTGGATCTGACCCTTGCGCGGGATTCCGAACAGTCCCTGCGCCGTGTAGTAGTTGCGGATCGTCTTCACCTGCTCTTCAGTGCGGCCGGTGAGCAGCAGGTAACGGCAGGACTCTTCGTCGATCGGGAAGAATCCCATCGTCGCGCCGTACTCCGGCGCCATGTTCGCGATGGTGGCGCGATCGGCGAGCGAGAGCGACGTTGCGCCGTCGCCGAAATACTCGACGAACTTGCCGACGACTTTCGACTTGCGCAGCATCTCGGTGATCGTGAGCACGAGGTCGGTCGCGGTCACGCCTTCCTTGAGCGCGCCGGTCATGTGCACGCCGATCACGTCCGGCGTCAGAAAGTAAACAGGTTGACCAAGCATGCCGGCTTCCGCTTCGATGCCGCCGACGCCCCATCCGACGATGCCCAGGCCGTTGATCATCGTGGTGTGTGAGTCGGTGCCGACGAGGGTGTCGGGATACCAGATGCCGTCCTTCTCCATCACGCCGCGCGCCAGGTATTCGAGATTGACCTGGTGCACGATCCCGATTCCCGGCGGCACGACCTGAAATCCGTTGAACGCCTGCGTCCCCCACTTCAGAAACTGGTAGCGCTGGCGGTTGCGCTTGAACTCGATGTCCATGTTCATCTGGAGCGCGTCCGGGCGATTCGAAAAGTCGACCTGGACCGAGTGATCGACGACGAGGTCGACCGGCACGAGCGGCTCGATGATCTTCGCGTCCCTGCCCATTCGCGACGCGGCGCTGCGCATCGCGGCGAGATCGACGAGCAGCGGTACGCCCGTGAAATCCTGCAGGAGGATGCGCGCCACCATAAACGGGATCTCGTCGGTGCGCTCCGCGTTCGGCTGCCAGTTCGACAGCGTCCGCACGTCGTTTTCAGCGATCTTTCTGCCGTCGACGTTGCGCAGCACCGACTCGAGGACGATACGGATGCTGACCGGCAGACTGGAGATCCTGCCGATGCCTGCTTTTTCGAGTTTGGGCAGCGAGTAGAACTGCGCCGATTTTCCGTTGCCGAGTTTGAACGAGTCGAGTGTATTGAAGGTGTTATGCGGCATTACGGCCGCGGAGTTTATCTCAAACAGCGATCTTGCGAGGCCGTTCGCTGAGACCCGAGACCAGCCTCAGCGCGTCGAATTTACGCTTGAGCGAGTCGAGGTCGATGCGCGCTTCGTTGCGCTTGCACAGGCGATGAATCGCGCCGCGGAGAACTTCCTCTTCGCCGTCGATCTTCAGACCGGCGTAGTGCTCGCGAACGATCTGCGACGGCTTGCACCACTGAACGAGCGCTGTGACATCGATCGGTCCGGTCTCGTCATCGACCTGGAAGCGGAGCTGATGCTCACTGCCGGGAAGGACGCGATGCAGCATCGCGATGCGCACGCCGGCGACGGAGATATCGACGATCGACACCGGCGCGATTTCGCCGAACGTGCCGGTCAGCGGTGCCGTGATGCGATAACGGTCGTGGCTGCGCATCTCTTCGATGCGGATCGCGCCGCCGCGAACGCTGATGTCGGTGAGCAGTTCATCGACGGCCGTGCTGGCTTTGTCGAACGCGACGCCGGCGAGATAGCCGTCATAATCGGTCGCGAAATTCAGCGCGTCGACCTGACACCAGAGCACGGCCGCCTTCACCGGAATTGTGTCGATGATCACGTCGATCGACGATCCCGGCTCGAACGGCCGTCGAACTTCGAGGCGTGCGCCCCTCAGCCCCATATCCACCACGCGCGCCGGCGTACCCTCGGCCATTGCGGGAATCGGTGGAATCAGAAAGTAGCGCGGCACGGAATGTAGATCTCGTTTCATCGTGAGTACGTTTTACCGGCCACGCGTCAACGAAACGAAAAAGCGGCGAAAGAAGAGCGTCAAGACGCGACCGGAACGGCCGCGACCGATTCATCAGCCATGGCGGCCCGTTCCGGCCAGCCCCGCATCTTCACTTCGGCATATGTCAAAAGTGAGTTCGCGTAGAAGTCGCGGAGCAGCAATTGGTTGGGGTCCCACGTCCACCCATTCGGCTCCTGCACAATCAGATGGCGGAGAATGAGGATTCCCCGCGCCGTGGCCCAGGTCTCGGCGGGCGGCTTCTCGCGCAGAACCCAGACCCGGTTCGGCCATTCGTTGCGATGGCGCTGGATCTCATCGAGGATCCGCTGTTCGGTGACGGGCGTGTCTCCGTGATCGGAAAAGATCCGTGCGACGAGCGGCACCGGCGTGACCGGCAACGCGCCCGAGATCTCGGTCATGATCAGGTCGGCGAGGCGTTGTAACTCCGGTTTGCGCTCGTTGAAATCGTTGCTGACCAGCGCCGGATGCTGCCGCACGAAGTCGTCGACCGAGATCGGCTCGCCGAACGCAACGACCGCGTACCCGTACCGCTTGAACCTGCGGAACATGCTGCGCAGCGAGTTCTTGAACAGGAACTGGAACGTCGTGGCGAGCTTCTGCGTCCTCGTGGCCCGATCCTCGCGGCCGAGGAACTCGTCGGTCAGGTTGCGATCCTCGAGGACACGGTCGTAGTTGATCGAGGTCGGGATGATGGTGAGCGGCATGTTGAACCCCGGGTCGCGTTTCGACGTGACGATGTAGTCGAGCATCCCGACTTTCGGCTTTCGGAACGCGCCGTCGCGCGTGAGCCCACCTTCGATGAAGATCCCCTGCGTCACGCCGTTCTTCGTAATCGTCTGCACGAAGTTCGAAAGCACCGCGTGATACAGCGGCTCGCGGTAGCGGCGGCGGATGAAGTACGCGCCGAACCACTTGAAGACGTGATTGAGCGGCCACACGCGAGCCCACTCGCCGACCGCATACGAAAGCGAGATGAACTTGAAGAGCATGTGAGCGACGAGCACGTAGTCCGCGTTCGATCGATGATTGATGACGAATACGGTCGTCCCGCGCGACGCCCGCTCGTTGAAATCGAGAATCGTCTTTCGCTCGACGACGACCCAGTACAGAAAGTACATGAGGGCCCGGGCCACCGGCGCGCCGACGCGGTAGTACGCGAGGAGGTTGAACTTCGGCACGATCTCGCGCAGATACTCCCGGGCCCGCTTCATCGCCGCCTCGGTCGTGACGTGATTTTCCTTCGCGTAGGTTTGAATCGCGGTGACGACTTCCCGGCTGCCGAAAACCTCCAGCTCAATGTCGGCGTGGCGCTTCTTCAGCTTGTATTCATCGATGTGAATGCGCCGGGAGCGTTGCAGCCGTTTCGCCGCCCGCTTGCCGAAGAAAATAGACAGGGCCGCGACTGCTGCGAGTGCCGCGATGCCCACCCAGATCCGAAGCATGACCGTAGTCTAGCTCGACGCTGTAAACTCTCACTCGTGATCGGCGAAGAGACCGTACGGCAGCTGGAAAGGCAGAGCGAGTCAGGCGCGCAGTATTTTCGCGAAACGAAAGCCCGGAGCTCCGTCGACAACCTGCTGCGAACGGTGCAGCAGCACCACGTTCAGCTCAGCGTGATGGCGGACATGAAGGCGAGCATCCTCATCACGGTGTCGTCGATCGTTGCCACGATCGCGTTGAGCCGTGCCAGCGAGCCGCGCCTGCGTCCAGCGCTCCTCACGCTGGCCGTGTCCTGTCTGATCTCGCTTCTTCTCGCGATGATCGCGGTGCTTCCGACGTTCGCCAAGCGGCACGGTACGCGCAACCTGCTCTTCTTCGGACATTTTGCGGACATGAACGAGGACGAGTACATGCGCGCCATGGAGCAGGTCCTGCAGAGCGACGACCTCGTTTACGAGACGGCCGTCCGCGACATCCACAGTCTCGGCACCTATCTGCATCGGAAGAAGTATCGCTTCCTGCGCCTCGCTTACATCTCGTTGATCGCGGGCTTCGTCATCGCAACGCTCGTCGAGATCTGGGCGCTGATCCGCTAACCGGCTTTCAACAACCGGCGGCTCTCGCTGCGCCTTCGATTCGCAAGCAGCTGTGGCAGATGCCTCTCCGCCCAGCGGCACACGGCGGTGAGCGGCTCGATCAGCGTCCGTCCGAGGGGCGTCAGCGAATACTCGACGTGAGGCGGGACGACCGGATACACCTTCCGCTCGACGAGACCGTCGTCCTCGAGGCTGCGCAGCGTCTGCGTCAGCATCTTTTGGGAGATCCCGCCGATCCGGCGCTCGAGCTCGCCGTAACGGATCGTGCCGTCGCTGAGCGTGTAGATCACGAGCGAGGTCCACTTGTCGGCGATGCGGTCGAGCACGGCGCGGGAGGGGCACTGCTCATCGAGAACGTTGCATTTCTGTTTCATACGCACCAGAAGGTATGTACTTCCCTGTTTGTCATGTTGCATGCATAGTACACCGCGAAGGAGACAAACACTCATGATTCTCGTCACAGGAGCCGGCGGTACAGTCGGCAGCGAAGTCGTCAGGCAGCTTCAATCGGCGGGCGCAAAGTTCCGCGCCGCGTATCACAGCGCCGACAAGGCGACCGCCGCGAAAGCAAAAGGCATCGACGCGGTCGTCATCGATTACGACAAGCCGGAGACGCTGCGCGATGCGCTGCGCGGCGTGGACAAGCTCTTCCTGCTCTCGAACGGCGGCGCGACACAGATCGAACAGGAGACGCGCGCGGCCGAGGCGGCCAGGGCCGCCGGCGTCAAACACATCGTGAAGCTTTCGGTCTGGGGCGCGGAAGGCGAAGGCTTCTCGTTCGCGAAGATCCATCGCGCCGCCGAGAAGGCGATCGAGAAAACCGGACTGGCGTGGACGTTCCTCCGCCCGAACGGCTTCATGCAGAACATGGTCAATTACAACGGCGCGTCGATCAAAGGCCAGGGCGCGTTCTACGGAAGCGTCGGCAACACGAAGATCAGCCACGTGAATGTAAAAGACATCGCCGCGGTGGCCGTGAAGGCGCTCACCGAGCCCGGTCACGAGAACAAGGCGTACTCGCTCAGCGGGCCGGAAGCGCTCACCTACCAGGAAGTCGCGCAGAAAATCGGCAAGGCTGCCGGTCGCGACGTGAAGTACGTCGACCTGCCCGATGACCAGCTCAAGGGCGGAATGATCGGTGCGGGGATCCCCGCGCAGTACGCCGACGCGATCATCGATCTCAACCGCTACTACCGCAAGGACACGGCGAGCAAAGTCACTGACGACGTGAAGCGCGTGACCGGCCGTGCGCCGATCTCGTTCGATCAATATGCGAAGGAGAGTGCCGGCGCGTTCAAATGAGCCGGCCGGCAACTTTGAGGACCGCCCGGATCAGGTCTTCGGGCGCGTCCTCGTTGGCCGAATCGTCACGCAGCACGGCTTTGCCGGCACGCATCGTCTTCTCGTACGTCGCCAGATACGCGCGACACGATGCGCACAGCGCCAGATGACGCCCGAAGTCGGTCGACTGCACCTCGGTCAGCACGCCTTCGAAGTAATCGGCAATGAAGTCGATGAGCTCGCGACACGTGATGTAGGGTCGCGCGCTCATCGCGGCATCTCCTTGTCCAGCAGCGCGCGCAAAGCCTGACGGGCGCGATGCAATCGCACCTTCACCGCCGCCGGCGTGATGCCGAGGGCGGTGGCGGTTTCTTCGGTGGACATTTCTTCGAGGTCACGCATCAGGAGCACCACTCGATACGAATCGGGAAGCTGATCGATCATCCGCCGCACCAGCTCTCGCGTCTCCGACTGCTGCACCATCTCCTCGGCCGACAGAGACCAGTCGACGCTGTCGGTCACCTGGTGGCCGTCGGCCTTGAATCGCGGCAGCAGCTCCTCGATGTCTTCTTCGGGATGACGCCGCTTCGTGCGCAGCCGCATCAGCGCCGAGTTCACGACGATTCGATGGAGCCACGTCGACAGCTTCGCGCCGGCTTCGA
This sequence comes from Thermoanaerobaculia bacterium, assembly GCA_036382495.1. Classification (GTDB taxonomy): domain Bacteria; phylum Acidobacteriota; class Thermoanaerobaculia; order Gp7-AA8; family Gp7-AA8; genus DASVHS01. The sequence continues at coordinate 10,618 of DASVHS010000005.1, forward strand.
ATTTCTGGATCGAGCGGAACGCCGAGATGAATGCGTCCTGCACCGCGTCGCGCGCGTCCTCTTCGTTCTTCAGAAACCGCCGGGCCACGCGCAACAGCCGGCCCATGTACAGCCGCACCAGCGTCTCGAAAGCTTCGTCGCTCCCCGCCCGCAGCGCGGAGACCAGCGATTGCTCGCTCACCATCTCGGTCATGTGCCGCGAAGAATATCGTTCTCATGCACGCAACGGAATGAGCGTGCCGCTGACATTCGACGCGGCGTCGGAGAGGAGCCACGCGATCGTGTCCGCGACGCGATCGATCGGAACGAGTCTGGCGGAGTCGCCCTGACTCTTCATGGCCGGTGTGCCGAGGCTGCTGGGAAGTAACGCGTTGACGGTGATGGCGCGGTCTTTGAGCTCGATTGCCAACTCTTGAACGAGGGCGTTGAGCGCGCTCTTCGACACGACGTACGCGCCGAGTCCTTTCGGTCGATCAAGTGTGGCTGACGAGCTGATGGCGACGATGCGGCCGCCTCTTGCCAGACGTCCCATCGCAGCGCGCGTGACGTTCACGGCCGCAATCAGATTGAGCGAAAGCATCTTCGACCACGTGTCGGCGTCGTTACCGGCCGCGAATCCGCCGACGAGATGAACGACCGCGTAAAGGTCGCCAACCGATGCGACCGCGCGCTCGACCTCGGCCGCGTCCGAAACATCGGCCGAGACTCCCTCGACATCGACCACTTTCCGCAGCGCGTCGAAACCCGATTGGCCGTGATACAGAACAACGCAGCGATATTCGGCTGCGAGGCGCTTGACGACGGCGGTGCCGAGCCCGCCGGTGCCACCTGTGATGAGAATGGTCTTCACATTTGATGAGATGCCGCGGAGCGGGAAGCGTTACAGCACCGCAACTGTTCCGCCCCGCGCATGATCTCGTTCGCCGGCGTCAGCAAGCAATACGGGAGGCAGGTCCTCTTCGTCGACGCGTCGTTTCAGCTCAATCCCGGCGAAAAAGCGGGACTGGTCGGGCCGAACGGCTCGGGCAAGTCGACGCTGTTCCGGATGATCGTCGGCGAGGAATCGGCCGACGACGGCACGATCAACGTGCCGAAGAAGATCTCCGTCGGCTATTTTCGGCAGGAGGTCGACGAGATCGGCGGCCGCTCCGTCCTCGACGAAGCCATCGCCGGCAGTGGACGCCTCGGCGACCTGCATCATGAGCTGATCGAGCTCGAACACGCGATGGGAGATGCGTCGCGATCCGATTCCGACGATGTCCTCGAGCGATTCGGCCACGTGCAGGAGGAGTATCAACACATGGGCGGGTACGAGCTCGAGGCTCGCGCGCGCGAGGTGCTGGGTGGACTCGGCTTCGACGACGCGCAGATCGACGGCGACGCCGGCGTGCTTTCCGGCGGCTGGAAAATGCGCATCTCCATGGCCCGCATCCTCCTCGGCAAATTCGACGTGCTTCTGCTCGACGAGCCGACGAACCATCTCGACATCGAGTCGATTCTCTGGCTCGAGAAGTTCCTGAAGAATGCGACGGCCACGATCCTCATGACCTCGCACGATCGCGACTTCATGAATCGCATCGTCACGAAGATCATCGAGATCGACGAAGGCGACATCGTCACCTACTCCGGCAATTATGACTTCTACGTCCGCGAGCGCGAACAGCGCGATTTGAATCAGGAAGCGCAATACGCGCGGCAGCAGGCCAAGCTGGCGAAAGAACAGCGCTTCATCGACCGATTCACCGCCCATGCCGCGAAAGCGGCGCAGGTGCAGAGCCGGATCAAGGCTCTCGACAAGATCGAGCGCGTCGAGCCGCCGAAAACACGCAAGGTCGTGAAGTTCGACTTCCGTTCGCCGGCGCGATCGGGTGACGACGTGGCCATGCTCGATCACGTCGACAAGCGTTTCGGCGCGAAGACGATTTACAACGACTTCAACTTTCACATTCGCCGCGGCGAGCGCTGGTGCGTGATGGGAAAGAACGGCGCCGGGAAGTCGACGCTCCTGAAAATGATCAGCGGGGCGATGCAACCCGACGACGGCAGCGTGCGCCTCGGCGCGAGCCTCAAGCTCGGCTACTTCGCGCAGCAGTCGCTCGACCTGCTCAATCCCGACCTGACGGTGTGGGAACAGATGCAGAAGGACTACCCGCTCGAGTCGATCGGCGTCCTGCGCAGCATCCTCGGCGCATTTCAATTCTCGGGCGATGACGTCGACAAGAAGATCCGATCGCTTTCCGGCGGCGAGAAATCGCGGCTGGTCATCTGCCGGATGCTGCTCGATCCTCCGAACTTCCTGGTCCTCGACGAGCCGACGAATCATCTCGATCTGGCCACGAAAGAGATGCTCGTCGACGCGCTGAAAGACTTCCAGGGCACGATGCTGTTCGTCTCGCACGACCGCACATTCCTTCGCGGCCTCAGCAATCGCGTCCTCGAGCTGGCCGGTGACGAACACGACCGCCCCCTCGTCTACGGCGGAACGTATGAAGAGTACGTGTCCAAGACAGGCCGCGAGGCGCCCGGCGTGCATACGTAGCATGTCATCCCGAGCGTAGCGAGGGACTCGGGAGGGAGGGGGTAGCCGACCCCCGCCCACACAGGTCCCTCGCTACGCTCGGGATGACATGACGCCGCGAACGCTTCCTGAAGTATGGTTGCCCTCGCAGATGCAGCAATCGCTCGAAGACCTCCTCGTCAAAACGAAGCTGATTTCCCCGCCGCAACTCGCGGTCGCGCAACGCGACGCCGAGATGCGCAAGAGACCGCTCGCGCACACGCTCATCGAGCTCGGCTTCGTTACCGATCGCAATTTCGCGGAGTGGGTCGCCGGCGTGACGAATCTGCCGATCGTCGATCCGTTGCGCGCTGACGTCGTCGCCGACATCGAGGGTCATGTCCCGAGCGCTGTGGCGCGCGAGCACCAGGTCGTCCCGATCGATGTCGAGGCCGACGAGATGACGATCGCGACCGTCGATCCGCTGGACCGCGCGTCCATCGAGGCCATTCAGGCCGCGACCGGAATGAAGATCCATCCGGTCATCGGGATTCGCAGCCAGCTCGCCGAGATGGTCGACCGTTTTTACCCGAGCGCGCCGGCGTTCGATCCGTCCAGGACGATTGCCGTGCCGCTCGAAGAAGCCGAGCCGTTCGCGTTCGGCGACGACACGATGCTCCGCCACCACAGCCTCGAGTTCGCGTATTCGGGCGGCGACGTCAGTCTCGGATCGGAGACGCGCGTCCTGCCGGCTCCTCCAAAAGACGAGTCTACGAATCCGATTCCGGAACCGCCTGAGCCGCCGAAGCCCGCCGAGACGCAGCTCGATCGCATCGAACGCCATCTCAGCGACCTCGTGCAGCTTGTCGAAGCGCTGCAGCGGCGTATCGACGCGATCGACGCCGTTCTCGCTCGCGTTCTCAATCGCGAGTAATGACGTTCGGCCACTATGAGGTCGAGCGCGTACTGGGTCGAGGGGCGATGGGGACGGTGTATCTGGCGCGGGATCGGAGGATCGGGCGCCGCGTCGCGTTGAAGACGATCTCGATCTCGCCGCAGCAGCTCGACGATTCGACCTCGCCCGAAGAGTTCTATACGCGCCTGCAGCGCGAAGCCGAAGTCGTCGGCTCGCTCACGCATCCGAACATCGTTGCGTTGTACGAGGCCGGTTACGAAGACGGGCGCATTCCCTATCTGGCCATGGAGCTCGTCGAAGGAAAGACTCTGCTCGACGTGATGAAAGAAGCAGGAGCGCCTCTCGAGCTGGCAGCGGCGCTTCGGATCATCGACGATGTCCTGCGCGGCCTTGCCTTCGCGCATTCACGCGGGATCGTCCATCGCGACATCAAGCCGGCGAATGTTCTCATCGGCGCCGACGGAGTCGCGAAGATTGCCGACTTCGGAATTGCGCGACCGCAGAACTCATCGCTGACGAAAGCCGGCGCACTCCTCGGCACACCCAACTACATGTCGCCCGAACAAGTCCTCGGAAAGCCGCTGACGCAGAAGGCGGACATCTTCTCGACCGGCGTGATGCTGTTCGAGATGCTGACCGGCGTGAAGCCGTTTGCCGCCGGCGATCTCACCGGGACCCTGCACAACATTCTCCGCGCCGAAGTGCCGCACGCGTCCGGCTTGAACGACGCGATCCCGCGTGACATCGGCGATGTCATCGCTCGGATGGTCGCGAAAGATCCGGACATGCGTCCGGTTGCGGACGAAGCGGCCGATGCATTGCGGAGGACTGAGTCTCCGGTTGTTGTGACTGCGACACGCAGCTCGCGCCTCCTCTGGGTCATGTCCGCTGCGGCCGCGTTGATCATCGCGATCGTCATCGCCGCCATCGCGACACATTCAGCCGAACGACCCGCGTTTCAGTTCACGCCCGCGCAACTGCACGAGTTCGACGACAAACGGCACGAGCTCGACCGAGCCGACAGCGCGCTGGAGGCGGCGCGATATCAGGAGGCGCTCGATCGCTACAACGCGTACCTCGCGAAGTATCCGGCGAGCACGGCGGCCGTCGAGGGGCGGGATCGGGCACGACAGGCGCTCGACCGGCTGGCGCAGCCGGATCCGGCGAAGACCGCGAAACGACACCGCAAGTCACGCGACGAAGACATTTCCCCCGCCGAGCTGTTGAACCGGATCAGGAGAGTCTTCAAACATTAGCCGAAGCCGTTTTCCTCCGTTGTCCTGTTCGCCACCACCCGATCCCGCTCGCTGCAATTGTGACCACTCCGCAACAGCGAGGGGCGCGACAATGTCGTCATGCGCACATCAGCCGTGATCCTCGCACTGTTTCTCATGACGGCGGTCGCAGCTCCGGATCGGCCGAATCACTTCAAGGTCATGCGCTACACGCCTGACGGCAGCATGGAAGTTGTGCTCCAATCGTACGCACCGCAGCGTGCCAGAGCTTCGACAGCGCACGACAAGCGATGTCACGGCGCGCAGATCCGCGCTGCCCGGCGCTAACGCTATACTGGCCGCCTTCCCCTGAATTGAAGGAGGCTTCATGTTCGCGACGCTTCGGCGCAGCTACCTGATTTTCCGCCAATCGCTGGCGATTCTTTCCCAGGACAAAGAGCTGCTGCTGTTCCCCCTGCTCTCCGGCATCTTCACGATCCTCGCATTCGGATCGATGGTGTTCGGCGGGATGACGACGGGCCTCTTCGAACATCTCGCGAAATCGGGCGATCGATCCATCCAGGGAAACCTGATCGGCTACGCACTCCTGTTCGTCTGGTACTTCGTCAGCTGGTTCATCGTCATCTTCTTCAACGTCGCGGTGATTCACTGCGCGAAGATGCGGCTCGACGGAGGCGATCCGACGGTGGCCGACGGATTCCGGGCCGCGGCGCAGCACCTGCCGCGCATCGCGATGTGGGCGCTGATCTCGGCGTCGGTTGGATTGATCCTTCGCGTCATCGC
>DASVHS010000006.1:0-12188 GCA_036382495.1 Thermoanaerobaculia bacterium
CATCGTCAGCGGCGGAATCACCGACGACGAGCTGACGCGCGCCCGCACACGCGCCGAGGTCGAGTACGCGCACCAGATCGAGAACTACGACTCGCGCGCCGACATGATCGGAATGCTGGCGACGTTCTTCGATCGTACTAATTACTTTGAAACATTACCATCTAACTATCTTGCGCTAGGTTTGTGGCTCGAATCCGATCGCATGGGCTTCTTCCTCCCCGCCCTGACGCAGGAGAAGCTCGACATCCAGCGCGAGGTCGTGAAGGAAGAGCGGCGGCAGCGCTACGACAACGTCCCGTACGGCACCGCGTTCGAGCGACTGCTGCACCTCGCCTACGAACCCGACTACTCGTACCACTGGCCGACGATCGGGTCGATGGAGGACCTCGCCGCGGCGTCGCTCGACGACATCCGCGAGTTCTTCGCCACCTGGTATCGCCCCGACAACGCGACGTTGACGCTCGTCGGTGACTTCATACCGGCCGAGGCGAAGAAGTTGATCGAGAAGTATTTCGGGGATATCGAGCCGGGCCGCAACTTCCCGCGCTTCAATATGCAGCGAAAGGCGCTTGTCTCGGAACGGCGCGAGACGTTTCCGTCGATCGTGCAACTGCCGCGCATCTATCAGCTTTATCACCTGCCGAAGATGGGCGAGCGCGACTGGGTTGCCGCAGATATGCTCACCACGATCCTGGCGACGGACAAGGCCAGCCGCCTCGACCGCGCGCTCGTCCACGAACAGCAGATCGCGCAGGACGTGGCCGCGTACGTACTTCCCACCGAAGCGACCGGCATGCTGATGATGCACGCCACGGCGAAGGAAGGCATCGACATCGCGAAGGTCGAGCGCGCGATGGACGACGAGATCGCGCGCATCGTCAGCGGCGGAATCACCGACGACGAGCTGACGCGCGCCCGCACACGCGCCGAGGTCGAGTACGCGCACCAGATCGAGAACTACGACTCGCGCGCCGACATGATCGGAATGCTGGCGACGTTCGTCGGCGATCCGCAGTGAGTGCACGCGTGGCTCGATCCCTACAACCGCGTCACCACCGCCGACCTCGCTGCCGTCACGAAAAAATACCTCGTCCCCGAGAATCGCGTCACGAGCATCTTCGTTCCGGTGGCCGCATGAGCGACTTCCGCGCTTCCGCGCCGCAGCCCGGTCCGCCGCGTCCTTACAAGTTCCCGCAGATCACGCGCGAGACTCTTGCGAACGGACTGAAAGTCCTCATCGCCGAGAATCACAACGCGCCGATCGTCGCGGCGAGGACGCTCGTCCGTTCCGGCGCCGATCATGACGACGCGCAGCACGCCGGCCTGGCGTCGCTCGTCGCCGATCTTCTCGACGAAGGCGCCGGCACCCGCGACGCCATCCGCCTCGCCGAAGACATCGGCCTCCTCGGCGGCGCACTCGGGACGGGCGCAGATTGGGACGCGTCGTACATCTCGGTCGATGTGCTCAGCCGCAACGCCGAGCCGAGTGTGGCGATCCTCTCCGATGTTTCGTCGCGGGCGACACTGCCGGCGGACGGCTTCGATCGGGTGCGCAGCGAACGACTCACCGAGATTCTGCAGCAGCGCGACGAACCGTCTGCGATTGCCGGAAAACGTTTCGCGGCGCTGCTGTATGGCGAAGGCGCGTACGGCAACTCCGTCGTCGGCAATGCCGAAAGCGTCGCGCGGATCACGCTCGATGATGTACGCCGTTTCTATCAGCAGCACTTCGTGCCGAACAACAGCTCGGTCGTCATCGCCGGCGACGTGACGTCGAGCGAAGGTCTGGCGATCGTCGACCGCGCGTTCGGATCGTGGAAGCGCGGCTCCGAGTCTCCGCGGCCGACGGTGACTCCGCGCTCGATCGAGTCGAGCCGCATCTACATCATCGACAGACCGCAGGCCGTGCAGTCGGAGATCCGCATCGGCCACATCGGCGTGCCGCGCTCCTGCGAAGACTACTTCCCACTCTCCGTCATGAACGCCCTCCTCGGCGGCGTGTTCAACTCGCGCATCAATCTGAACCTGCGAGAAAAACATGGCTACACGTACGGCGCGCGATCCGCGTTTGCGTTCCGGCGGCAGGCCGGCCCATTCGTCGTCGCCGCACCGGTCCGCAACGAAGTGACGCGCGAGTCGGTCCAGGAAGTGCTCGCCGAGCTGAAACGAATCCGCACCGGCGACGTCGAGACAGTCGAGCTCGACGACACGAAGAATTACCTGATGGGTGTGTTCCCGGCGACGGTGCAGAGCTCGGGCGACGTCGCCGGCCGGCTCGTCGACATGGAGTTGTACGGATTACCGGAGGATTACTTCGATCGCTATCGCGAGAACATCGCCGCGGTCGGGCGCGAAGAAATCGAACGCGTGGCGAAGAAGTACATCGATCCCGATCGTGCGCTCATCGTCATCGTCGGCAGCGTGAAAGAGATTCGCGAGCCGCTCGGCCAGCTGGGGTTCCCGATTCACGAGCTGGATATCGAGGGAAAAGAAGTGGCGTGAGCCGGCATCTGTGTGGAGGCGGGCTTCAGCCCGCCGGTGTTGCACAAATGAACCATCGCGGGCTGAAGCCCGCGGCCACACAAAAGCATCACCGCAAAAACGCGTAGCTCAGCTTCATGAACAGCGATCGATCAACGCGTGCGTGCGTTGTTGCACCGAGGAGCTCGCGGTCGTCGACATAAGGCGCGCGAATTTTCTCTGGATCAGGATCGTCGGCGCGAACGCCGATGTAAAAGTAGCGGCTGTCGTACGTCAGCAGGACCGTCGTCCTGACCTTCGCCGGGGTGTTGTTGCCGGGTGACGTTTCATAAAAGCGATCGATGACGCGATCAGCAGGAATGCGGCGAAGAATCGCACCGCAATCGTTTTACGCGATTCCAGCGGACGAGTTGCAACGAGTCAGTGTCCGAGGACTGCGCCTTCCGCACGCCCGGGTCCCTCCCCTTCGCTGCCGCTCAGGGTCGAGATGACAGGGGGTTGCGGATACGCTTCGCGATCCATCGCCAGCGCGACGCCGGCGGCGATCACCTGCATCAACAGCAGGAGCGATGAGATGCCGTGCAGCCGTCCGAACTGTCGTCGCACCGGATCCTCGCGCGAGAGATCGCTGATCGGAACGGGGGATGCCGCGCGGATCGAACGGATCTTCAAGTCAGCCACCACCTGCCCGGCCGCGAGCAGGATGCCGACGAAGACGATCGCGAGAACGTAGATGCGTCCGCGCCGCCAGTCGAGAACCAGCAGCAGCAGCGGGGCGCCGAGCGCGAGGTAGTGCCAGCGGGAGAGCATGATGCCGACGACGTCGGCCGCAATGGTCGAGTTCGGCGCGCCTCGAAAGGCAGCCGGAGCCGCAACCGCGATCAGGAAGAGACCGCTGCCCAGCCAGATTGCATGAACGTAGCGTGCGATGAGATGCCCGCTCATCTGACGATCCTCGCGATCGACTCGTTTAGCGGCGGCCAGAGGACCCCGCGATCGGTGATGATCGCCGTGATCAGCCTCGCCGGCGTTACATCGAACGCCGGATGGCGGACGGTGATCCCTTCCGGCGCGATCCGACGTCCAAACATCTCAGTCACTTCCGACGCGTTTCGCTCCTCGATCGGGATGTCGTCACCCGATGCGGTGTTGATGTCGATCGTCGAAACGGGCGCGGCGATGTAAAACGGGACGCCGTGCGCGTGTGCCAGAACGGCAACGGTGTAGGTACCGATTTTGTTCGCGGTGTCGCCATTCGCTGCGATGCGGTCCGCACCGACGACGACCGCGTCGAACTTGTCCTGTTGAAAAAAATGGCCGGCCATGCTGTCCGTGATGAGCGTGACGTCGATGCCGTCGCGCTGCAGCTCCCATGTGGTGAGACGCGCGCCCTGGAGGTACGGTCGGGTCTCGTTCGCGAAGACGTCGATGCTCTTGCCGCTTTCGACAGCCGCGCGCACGACGCCAAGTGCCGTGCCGTATCCGCCGGTCGCGAGCGCGCCGGCGTTGCAATGCGTGAGTACCGTCGTCCGCTGCCCGAGGAGCTCAGCGCCGAACTGGCCGATGCGCATGTTCGCGGCGATGTCTTCGGTGAGGATCTGCTCGGCCTCGCGCGTGAGGTCCGCGCCGCGATCGTACGCGTCGAGCATGCGCTCGATCGCCCACGCCAGGTTGACAGCGGTCGGCCGCGTTTGCCGCAGTTTTGCCGCGGCGTCCACGACGTCATGACCTCGCTTCGCGGCGAGCGCCAGACCAAACGCGGCAGCCACGCCGATCGCCGGCGCGCCGCGCACGACCATGTCCTTGATCGCCGCGGCGACGGAAGTCTCGTCGCGGCAGTCGATCCATTTTTCTTCGGCCGGTAAGAGGCGCTGGTCGAGCAATTGCAGCGAATCGCCGGTCCAGCGAAGCGGTGCAACGCGCACTGAGCCCGCGGTTCGAGTCACGCCGATATACTACGCTGCACCTGTGGAGGACCCATGGTCAAGGTTGGAGTCAACGGATTCGGTCGTATCGGGCGGAACGTCGTCCGCGCGGCTTTGGCAGGTGATTTTGACATCGAGTTTGTGGCGGTCAACGACCTGACGGACGCCTCGACGCTCGCCTATCTGCTGAAGTACGACTCCATTCACGGCACGATCGACAACGAGGTCAAAACGACGGCGAATGGCCTGACGATCGACGGCAAAGAGCTGCGCGTGTTTTCGAACCCCGACCCGGCCGAGATCCCGTGGAGCGACGTCGGAGCGGAGATCGTCGTCGAGTCGTCGGGACGCTTCACATCGAAGGACAAGGCGTCGCGTCATCTGCGCAAGACCGTCGAGCACGTGATCATCTCCGCGCCGTCGAAGGATGCGGACATCACGGTCTGCATGGGCGTGAACGAGAACTCACTCGACGTGTCGAAGCACAAGATCATCTCGAACGCATCGTGCACGACGAATTGCCTCGCGCCGATCGCGAAGGTGCTTCACGAGACGTTCGGCATCAAGACCGGGATCATGACGACGATCCACTCGTACACGAACGACCAGGTGATCCTCGACCTGCCGCACAAGGACATCCGCCGCGGCCGTGCTGCGGCGCTCTCGATGATTCCCACGACGACCGGCGCGGCGAAGGCGGTCGGCCTCGTGCTGCCGGAGCTGAAAGGAAAGTTCGACGGCATCTCCGTTCGCGTGCCGACGCCGAACGTCTCGCTCGTCGACCTCACGTTTCAGACGGAGAAGGCGACGAACGCGGACGAGATCAACAAGGTGCTGCGCGACGCGGCGAACGGCAGCCTGAAGGGCATCCTGACCTACAGCGACGAGCAGCTCGTCTCGATCGACTTCAACGGCAACGCGCACTCCTCGATCCTCGACACCACGTTCACGCGCTCGGTCGACCCGCACATGCACAAGATCCTGTCGTGGTACGACAACGAGTGGGGATACTCCAACCGTATCCTTGATTTGATCGGCTACGTGGCGCGTGTGAAGAGTGCGGCATTGGCTGCGCGATAGGAAGAAAAAGGCTGAAGGATGAAGGCTGAAGGATGAGGAAACCCGGCCTGAGTTCGTACTTCAGCCTTCAGCCTTCATCCTTCAGCCTTCCAACATGATCACCATCCGCACCATCGACAAACTGCCGCTGAAGTCCGGCTCCCGCGTTTTCTATCGCGTCGACTACAACGTGCCGCTCGAAGGTACGCGGATCATGGACGCGACACGGATCGAGGAGACGCTGCCGACGCTGAAATTTCTCCGCGACCGCGGCGCGGCCATCGTCATCGCCAGCCACCTCGGCCGCCCGAAAGGTGAGCGCAACGCGAAGTATTCGCTGAAGCCGGTGCGCGACGCTCTTGCGAAGTTGATGAATGCCGACGTGAAGTGGGCGGATGACTGCGTCGGCGCGGACGCGGAGTCGAAGGCGCGCGCACTGAAGCCGGGCGAGATGCTGCTCGTCGAGAACCTTCGCTTCCACGCGGGCGAAGAGAAAAACGACCGTGCATTCGCCGAACAGCTGCGCAAGCTCGGCGACTTCTACGTCAACGATGCATTCGGCGCATCACATCGGGCGCATGCGTCGATCGATGCGCTGCCGCGACTGTTCCCGAAGCAGAACACCGCCGGCGGACTGCTGCTCGCGAAGGAGCTCCAGTTTCTTCAGAAAGTCACCAACGTCTCCGACCGTCCCTTTGCCGCCCTCCTCGGCGGCGCGAAGATCGCGGGCAAGATCGAGCCGCTCGAGGCTCTCGTCAAAATCGCCGATGTGATCCTGATCGGCGGCGGCATGGCCAACACGTTCCTGGCCGCGCAGAACGTGAACATGGGCGAGTCGCTCGTCGATCACGACTCGATGGAGGTCGCGCGGCGAATCATCGGCGGCGGACATCGCGCGCAGATCATCCTGCCGGTCGACGTGGTCGTCGCCGATTCACTCGACTCGCCGAAGAAGATCGAGACGATTGACGTCAGCAAAGGACTCACTGAGCCGCAGAAGGCGTTCGACATCGGCCCGAAGACGATCGAACGTTACGCAGGCGAACTGAAAAAGGCGAAGACGATTTTCTGGAACGGCCCGATGGGCGTGTTCGAGAAGGAACCGTTCGCGAAAGGCACGATGGCGATGGCACGCGCGATCGCCGAAGCGAAAGCGACGACGATCGTCGGAGGCGGCGAGTCCGTCGAGGCCGTCAAAGCCTCAGGATTCGCCGATCGCATTTCGCACATCTCGACGGGTGGCGGCGCGTCGTTGGAGTTTATTTCGGGCGCGGCTTTGCCGGGTGTGGAGGTGTTGAGGACGTGAGGTCGCTCACGTCGCTGGGTCGCGGGGTCCCTCGGATCCGGCAACCCCAGCGACCAGCGTCCTGGCGACCCAGCGACCCCGATGTCCCAGGAAATCGAAGTCAAGTTCCCGCTGAACGACCGCGCCGAGCTCATTCGCAAGCTGCGCGAGATCGGCGCGACGCGTTTGTACGCGGAGACGTTCGAGGACAACATCGTGCTCGATCGTCGCGGTGAATTGAAGACGCGCGGCGCGCTGCTGCGCGTGCGCAAGTTCGGCCGCTACGCGCTGGCGACGTTCAAAGGCCCGATGTCGATCGAAGGCGGAATCAAGTCGCGCGAGGAAGTGCAGACCGGCGTGGAGAGCTTCGAGCTCGCCATCCAGCTCTTCGACTCGCTCGGCTTCAAACCCATTTTCCGGTATCAGAAGTTTCGCGAGGTCTGGCGCGTCGGCGACGTCGAGGTCGTCCTCGACCGGACGCCGATCGGCAACTACTTCGAGATCGAAGGGCCGGTCGAAGTCATCCGCACGGTCACGACACAACTGGGAATGAATATGGATCAGGCCATCCGTCAGACGTACGCAGATCTGTATCGTCAGCACCGGCGCACACGCGCCGATCTGCCGGAGAACATGGTTTTTGCACCAGAGGATTTACAAACAGCATGAAAGCCATGATCCTCGCCGCCGGATACGGCACTCGCCTCCGTCCACTCACCTACTCCGTGCCGAAGCCGATGGTGCCGATCTGCAACCGGCCGCTGATCGGTTACGCGGTCGAGAATTTTCTTCGCTACGGCGTGAAGGAGATCGTCGTCAACCTGCATCACCTGCCCGAAATCCTCGAGCAATACCTGACGAAGACATACGGCAACCAGTGCAAGTTCCACTTCTCCTTCGAGCCCGAAATCCTCGGCACCGGCGGCGGAATCCGAAAAGTACGGCTGCTGCTCGAGACGGACGAGGAGTTCTTCCTCGTCAACGGCGACACGATTCAGATCCCGCCATTCGACGCCTTGCGTGAGGCACGCCGCGCGAAGAACGCGCTCGCGGCACTCACGCTCCGCCATCCGCCGGACCGCGATCGATTCACGGCCGTGTGGTTGAAGGACGGCGCGATCACGGGCTTCGCGAAGAATGGAGTCGGCGAGCCGCTCATGTTCTCGGGCTCGCATCTCATCAGCTCACGCATCTTCAATCTTCTTCCGAGCAAGGAATTCTCGGGAATCGTCGACGAGGTCTACATCCCGCTGATCGCCAGTGGCAAAGAGACCGTCGCGGCGGTCGTCGATGACGGACCGTGGTTCGACATCGGGACGCCGCAGCGTTACATCTCCGCCGGGCGAGGCGTGCTGGAGATGACGATCGCCGGCCAGATCCCGGTCGTGAAGGGATCGAAACTCGCGCGCGAGTCGGTCATTCATCAGACGGCCTCGGTTCAGGGCGCGGTCACGCGCTCGTCGGTCGGCGCGCGCAGCACAGTCCGCGGCGAAGTGCGCGACAGCATCATCGGAGAGGACTGCCGCATCACCGGCAGCGCCATCCTGGAGTCCTGCATCGTCGGCGATGACGTCGAGATTTCCCGCCCTTTGCATCTCACGAATGCCGTGATCTGCCGAGACGACGCCGCCATTCCTCGCGATGCCGACTACAGTTTCGAGGGCGGACTCGCGATTGCGGAGTTCTGAGCCGGAACTTCTGCACCTATAATCCGCGCGCCATGACGAACCGTACATTCACGATCATCAAGCCGGACTCGGTCCGGAAAGGAAACACCGACAAGATCCTCGCGCGACTGAAGTCCGAAGGATTCAAGGTCCTCGCAAAGAAGGAACTGCGCATGTCGCGCAAGCAGGCCGAGAGTTTTTACGCGGTCCATCGCGAGCGGCCGTTCTTCGGCAGTCTCGTCGAATACATGACGTCGGGGCCCGTCGTCGTCGCCGCGCTCGAGCGGGACAACGCGGTCACGACACTGCGTAAAGTCATGGGCGCCACCGACCCTGCGAAAGCGGACAAGGGCACGATCCGCAAGGACTTCGGCGAATCGATCGAGCAGAACGCGATCCACGGCTCGGATTCGGATGAGAACGCGAAGACCGAGATCGGATTCTTCTTCCCGGAACTGAAGTGATTCTGTGTGGCCGCGGCTTTAGCCCGCGATGTGCGGGTTGAAGCCCGCACCCACACAGACGCGCGCGGGGCGCGTGTCACTCCGCGATGATGATCGCGCTCATGCCCTTCGACTCGAGGGCCGAACGCGTCTTCAGCGCCTGATCGCGCGTCGGGAACGGGCCGATGCGCACGCGGAACAGATCCTCGTGATCGACGAAGCTCTGCTGGCCGATGCGCGTGAGCTGCGTCTGCAGTTCCTTCGCGTTCGCCTCGACCGCGAACGCGCCGACCTGCACGATGTACTTCAGCGTATGCGGCGCGACGACGACTCTCCGCGGCGCCTTCGGCGGAAGAACAGGGACGGGCGGTGTCGAGCCGTCGATCGCGACGTCCTCGATCGTCTTCCCGTCGGCGGACACCTGGCGCCGCGTCTCGACTTTCGCCTTCTGCTGCTGCACTTCGATGTGGAAGTCAGCGTCTGACGTCGTGCTCGCCGGCAGTGGAAAATCGATCTTCGGCGCTTCGCCGGCTGAGATCACGACTTTCTCTTTCGGCGCTTCGATCTTCACTTCGTAAGGCGCGGGCGGCTCACGATCACCGAGACCGATCGTGACGACCTTGATATCGACGTCGCCGCTGCCCGGGTCGATGAGCCCGATCTGCTGCGCCGCCGCGTAGGACAGATCGATGACGCGCTGTCCGATGTACGGCCCGCGATCGTTGATGCGCACGCGCACGGTCTGGCTCGTCTTCGGGTTCGTGACGTCGACGACCGTTCCGAATGGCAGCGTCCGATGCGCGGCGGTGAATTGCAGCGGATCGAAGATCTCGCCGTTCGCGGTCGTGCGTCCCGCGAACTCCTCGCCGTACCAGCTGGCGATGCCATGCTGCACTTCGTTCTCGACGACTGGAGGCTTCGTGGTCGCGCAGGCGTACGCAAGAAATACACAAGCCCCGGCCACCGCCGATCGCAACTTCATACCCGCACCTCGGCTGCGCGCTCGTGAATCTCTGCGCGGTGTTCCGCGAGCACGGGATCGATGTCCTGCTGGAGAAAGCGTTCCGTCTGCTGTCTCGACAATCCGACGTAGTCCTCCGGCCGCGCCAGAGAATCGATCGTCGCGCGATCGATTCCGAACAGCGAGTCGGCCGCGATGCGATCGAAGAGATCGTTCTCCCCGCCCGACTTCGTCCGATCGGCCGCGGCCTGCGAATGGATGCGAACGCGTTCGTGCAGCACTTGCCTGTCTCCGCCGCGCCGCACGCCTTCCATCATCAGATTCTCGGTCATCATGAACGGCAATTCGCGCCGGACGTTTGCAGCGATGACTTCCTCGTGCACGACGAGCCCCGCGACGATATTGTCGTAGATCAACGCCATCGCATCCGCAGCCAGGAACGCCTCGGGGATCGCGATGCGGCGGTTCGCCGAGTCGTCGAGCGTCCGCTCGAACCATTGCGTCGCGGCGGTGAGGGCCGGGTTGAGCGAGTTCACGATCAGATGACGCGCGAGTGCGTCCAGACGTTCAGCCCGCATCGGATTTCTTTTGTACGCCATCGCCGAGGATCCGACCTGCTCTTCTTCAAACGGCTCTTCGATCTCGTGCATGTGCTGCAGCAGTCGCATGTCGTACCCGAACTTCGATGCTGACTGCGCGAAGCCCGACAGCGCGCTGACGACCTGAGCATCGACTTTGCGCGAATACGTCTGGCCCGACACCGGATAGCTCTTCCGCATCCCGACTTTTTCGGCGACGAGTTGCTCGAGGCGGTTCACTTTCTCCTCGTCGCCTTCGAATAGATTGAGGAACGACGCCTGCGTTCCCGTCGCGCCCTTGACGCCGAGGAGTGCCAGGGAGGACTGGCGGTACTCGATCTCGCGGTAGTCGAGCAGGACATCGTGCAGCCAGAGCGTCGCGCGTTTGCCGACCGTCGTCAGCTGCGCGGGCTGGAAATGCGTGAACGCGAGGGCCGGGGTCGCGCGCCACTTCCACGCGAAGTCGCGCAGCTTCTTCATCAGATTCACGATGCGACGCTGCAGGACGCGCAGGGCCTCGCTCATCTGCAGGATGTCGGTGTTGTCCGTGACGAACGCCGACGTCGCGCCGAGGTGGATGATGCCTTTCGCGTTGGGAGCCTGGAGGCCGAATGCGTAAATGTGCGACATGACGTCGTGACGGATCTCGCGCTCACGGCGTTCCGCGTCGTCGTAGTTGATTGTCTCGGCGTTCTTCCTGAGCTCGGCAATCTGCGCGTCGGTGATCGGCAGGCCGAGCTCTTTCTCCGCTTCGGCAAGCGCGATCCAGAGCCGGCGCCACGTCCGGAACTTGAAGTCGGCCGAGAACAGGTACGACATCTCCGCCGACGCGTACCGTTCGGTGAGCGGATTCGATGCGGAGTCGCGCAGTGCCGGGTCGCGCTTCACTACCGGATTATACTAAGTGGCAGATGCAGGGCCCCGTTTCGACGCATGACTCGCGGCGTGCCACGCAGGTGACGCTGAAAGCGGTCGTCCTTCTCTCCGGCGTCCTCACCCTCGTCTTTCTCGTCTCGTTCTTCTTCAGCGACCGCGGCATTGCCGAGCTCCAGCATGCCCGTCATCGCGTCGGGGATCTGCACACGGACATCACGAAGCTTCAGGCGGAGAATGCGCGTCTGCGCGGCGAGATCGACAGCGCAAAGCACTCGACCTTCGCCGTCGAAAAGATCGCCCGCGAAGACCTCGGCCTTTCGAAAAAGGGCGAGGTCGTCTACATGCTGCCGGCAACCGCTACTGCCGCGCGATAACCGCCGCCCGATCCACCTGCGCCGCATACTCCTCGATTACTTTCGCTTCGATCGCGATCTGCTCGTTCGCTTCCGTCCAGTTCTTCTGCTCGATGGCCTCGCGCACTCCCGGCAGCGTCTTCACGCCGTAGCCGGTGTAGAAGCCGGGCGCATAGATCTGATGACGGAACCAGGGACGGCGCGGCAGACCTTCTGAACGTATGAGCGACTGTTCGGCGTGCATCAGCGCCTGATCGAGTGCCGCTGACTGCGCATTCACGGCCGCCTTCTCGTAATCGGCCGCGGCTTTCTTCAGACGCGCGATCGCGTTCTGCAGCGGCGCGAAGTTGAGATACGGCACCGGCTGCTCGACCTTCGGCGCGACGAAAGGCTGCGTCGGATCCGCGGCGATCTCGAGAGTGTTGTCACGGATAAACCGGTTGCGCTCTTCGATCTCGCGACGCGACGTGTCGGAGAGCTTCGTCACTTCGTCGACGTAACGCGAAAGCGTGTCGGACATTGTCGTGTACTCGAACGGAAGGACGTCGGCGTTCGCGAGA
>DASVHS010000007.1:0-7428 GCA_036382495.1 Thermoanaerobaculia bacterium
AAAGGCGTGCTCGCCGAAAAACGTCCGGAGATGATCCGGGACATGCTGCGACGCGGTCACACCGTCGCGAACCACTCCTACTCGCATCCAAGCGGGACATTCTGGTGTCTGCCGCCTTCGCGGATCGCCGAACAGATCGAACGATGCAACGCGGTGCTGAAGACGATCACCGCGAGCTCTCCCCTCTTCTTTCGCGCGCCGGTGGGCACCAAGAATCCCGCCGTTCACCCGGCGCTCAATCGTCGGGGGATGACATTGATCGGCTGGAGCGCGCGCGCGTTCGATACGAGGACCGACGACCCGGAGCGCGTCGTGAAGCGGATCATGCCCGACATCACGCCCGGCGCAATCATCCTCCTTCATCAGGGACGCCGGGCATCGCCGCAGATGCTGGCCAGGGTCATCGAAGAAGTGCAGCGCGCCGGTTACCGCTTCGTGATTCCTTCGCCCACTCGCCTGAAGACGAACAGATAGTTGTTGAACGGCGTCCCGCCCCACATCGGCACCACTTCCTCGACGAATCCCTCGAACGGCTTCCTGATCTGCGACTCCGTCGGAAAGTTCAGCCGTTCCGCACGCAGCCATCGAATCGCGCGCGAGAATCGCTCCTGCAATGCTGTCAAGCGATAGCGCAGAGTTCCGTCGCGAACCGCATCGCGGATGATGACGACACCGCCACCGGCCGCCGCCACCGCAGCGTTCTTAAGGATGCGCGACTGGTCCTCGCTGGAAAAATAGTGGAGCACGTCGAGCAGCGCGACGTTGTTCCCCGCGGGAATCGGATCACGCGCGTCGCCGGCGCGAAACTCGAGATCGCGGTAACCCGTTGCGATTCGATTCGCCGCGGCGACTTTGCGCTGATCGTGATCGATGCCGATGATCGGATTCGCGAAACCGCTCTCGCGAAGAAAGAACTCGAGCAGACCGATGCCGCATCCGATGTCGAACAGCGGTGCGGATGATCCGCGAAGACGCTCGAGCACCGCGGGATAAACGGGATCGTACCGGAGCTTGCTGCGCGTGTAGGAGCGAAGAAACCGCGACGTGAAACGATCCGCGACCTGCGCGTAGACGTCCGTCACGAGAGATGCTCGATGAGATCGATCAGCTCCCCGAGGTTGAACGGCTTCGGCAGAATCGCGGAGACACCCATCTGCAGGACCGCATGTGGGTCGACGTGCAGATGCGCGGAGAGGACGATGATCTTCACCTTGCCGAGGTGTCCCGTTTCCTGCAGCCGCTGAAGGAAGTCCCAGCCGTTGACCTCGGGCATCGCCAGGTCGAGGAGGACGATGTGGGGATTGTGGATGTTCAGGGCACGCTGACCTTCCGCGCCGTCGCCGGCAAGCAGGACCTGGAAGCCGTGTTGCCGCAGCGCCGCCGCGAGCATCCCGCGCAACGGCAGATCATCGTCGATGACGAGTACGCGCTTGCGGTCGACATCCGCGATCCGCTTCGATCGACTCGCTCTTTGTGGCTGGGCCTCGGCCATGGCGTAAATCATTGTCGCACTGCTGAGAACGTCAATGCAGAAGCCGGTCCACTTCGATCAGAAAAGATCGCCGTCGCCCATCGTGTAATAGAGCGTGCTGGCCATGCGCGACGGAGCATCGCCGTCGACAAACGGAACGCACATGACCCCGAGGTCCTGCGGCTCCCGGGAGAGGTTCAGGCCTAGTGAGGTGAGCAGCTCGTGCATCCACTGCGGCCGCGGCGGACACCACATCTCGATCACGTTCGCCGGATAGAGCCGCGTGAGGTGGCGCAGCGCGACATCGAGAACGCCGGCGTGGTCAGGATCGATGAGCAGATCGCCGATCGATATGCGGTTCTCGCGAAGCCGGAGAACAAGCCAGCCGGCGAGATGCCTCCACTTCCTCATGGTGACGACGACGTACTTGACGTCGGGACGCGAGAGATAGCGCCACGTCACGTAGCGCGCGTCGCGCCGCACCAGGAACGCGTAACTCGACGCGACGCGCGCGAACAAGTCGTCCCATTCGCTCGACGTTTCTGTCGCCAGCTCGAGAGTCACGCCGCGCGCGTAGCGTTCCAGGCGCGTGAGGCGCGGCATCGGATCGGTGTGAAGATCGCGGCGGCGATACGCGACATCCTCGACGCGCGTGCTGCGCAGAAAGCGCAGAGAAAACTTCTGGATGTTCGCGACGTTGAAGCCGAAGTTGAACGCGACCTGGCCGTCGCAGAAGTTCTCGTAGAAGTGCAGCGCCGTGCGGCCGAGGATGCTGGTCGGTCCGCGGCCGATGTGGCGGATCGAGGGATCGGTCATCGTGTCGCCGATCTGATGAGCCAACGCATCGGCTCCGGCGATCTGGAAACGCACGGGATAGCCGGCGTAGTGCGCGACCAGCTTGTCGTCACCGTCCAGCGCGACACTGATTCGCTCCGCACCGTACGGATCATCCTCGTACTTCCAGCGCCAGTGATCGAGCGAACGCTGCTCGTGGAACGAGCGCGCAAAGAGATCGAGGATCGCCGTCTCGTCGCCGCGCTGATATCGCCGGATCGTGAATCGTGCGTCGCTGTCAGCGTGCATGCGTCGGCTCGACCGAGCGGATCGGGCGCATGTTCACTGGCGCGCCGGCGCGGCGCCTGGCGACGATGCGGATGGAGCCGGAGCTGACCAGCAGCGGGTCGGGAAGGATGCCCAGGATCGCCCGCGCCAGCATCGACAGGACGTTCGAGCGGTTGATCAGCCAGTGACGCAGGAACTTGTGATCGCGATATTCGAAGTCGGGACCGATCTGCGCGATCTCGAAGCCGGAATGCTCGAGCAGCTCGATCAGCGCCGAGCGCGAATAGAGGATGAGGTGCGTGCGGAAGTTCTGCGGCAAACGCTTGCGCTCGGTGAAGAGGTAGATCAGCCCCTCTGTGTCGAACGTCGTCAGCAGCAGGACGCCGCCCGGCTTCATCAGGTCTTTCATCCGTCCTAGCGCGTCGTGCGGATCGGCCATGTTCTCGAACACGTGAAACAGCGCGATGGCATCGAACGCCGGTCCGGTGTTCACGAAGTTCGACAGCGTGGCGCAGTAGACCTCCAGCCCGCGGCCGCGTGCGTGACGCGCGACCGTCGGCGCGGAGTCGATGCCGACGTATTCGTATTCGCGCGCCGCGGCCGTCCCGAACGAGCCGTCGCGCACGCCGATCTCGAGCACGCGCGCGCGCGCCGTCAGCTGCTTGCGCAGGATCGACAGCCGGCGATCGCTCGTCCTCTCGCGCGCGCTGTCCGAATGCGGCTCCTCCGCGAGATCGCTCGAGGGAGGATGCGCACGCAGCGTGCGCCGCACCGGATTCGTCTCGTCGCCCTCATTGAATTGATTCAGATAACGGCACTTGCAACGGCTGCACGCGCGAATCACGTTCCCCGGAACCTGGGCGAACGTCCATACCTCAGGTGAGAAACAGACCGGACAACGCCGCGCCGCGCGATATCCCATCCGGCGATCCGTCAGACGGATCTTCATCGCCGCCACGATCCCGGAAAGAACCGAGAACGAGCGCGTCTGAAGGGATCGATCGGATTCGACCGTCAGGTGCTCGACGCGAAAACCGTACTTGTTGACGAGGTATGCGATCTCGAGATCGCACGACTGGTCTTCGAGTTTTGTCTCCGACACGACGAGCTTCGCTGCCGTCGACGAGAAAGCCTTGAAGTGCAGAAGCGGATCGGGAAGATCGGGCACGAGCAGTCCGCGCAGAACCGGAGACGAGCGATACTCGCGCGACGTCGCGCCGAACACGACCTCGGTCACGCCGGAGTCGATCATCGCGACGGCGTCTCCGATCGCGCTGACGGCATACGGCAACGACTCGTCCACCACCACCACCACACTCCCCGACGCCTCGGCCACACCTTTGCGGATCGCGGCGCCGTACGTCGCAGCGGAAGCGGTGATGATCTCGAACGTAAAGCCGGTCGTCTCGAGGTATCTCTCGATGGAATCGCGTGCCGTGCCGGCCGGCGACGAATCGACGGCGACTGGCACCAGCACGGAGACGCTGGTCGAGCCGGTCATACCGCCAATTCTAATCATGTCCGGACCTTTGCCCAGGTTCCAACGACATGCCGGCTCAGCCGGTCGATCACCCGAACATACAGAATCGACGATAGATACGAGCTCCAGACCTCATCGGGCAGCTTGACGGTTTGCGACGTCGCGAAGTGCCCGGCCGCGGTGTCGAACGATGGCAGCGGCGACGCCTCGACGAGTGCGTCCGCAGCGTTGACCGGGATCGGACCGTCGAGCCGGGCCGGCTCAGGAACGCGGCGCGGTCGCTCCATTCCTTTGAGCAGTCGCGCCGTGAACCGGCCGTACCACTTCGACAGATACAACATCTCCGACTCGGCGTAGGCGCGCGAAGCGTTGTGGCTGTCGCTGCCGGCGCTCTGGTTGTACATGTGGCGGCAGCGCGCCGTTGGGACATAGACGATGCGTTTTCCGTGCGATGCCATGCGCCGCAGGAAATCGGTTTCTTCGAAGTACAGCGGGAAACGCTCGTCGAATCCGCCGATCTCGTCGAACGCTGCGACCCGGATCGCCATCACCGCACCCGAGATCGCGCCGGCCTCGACCTGATCGGTGAGCGACCAGAAACGGATCCGCTGCGCGATCCGGCGGCGATCGCGGCGGCGAGCCCAGGCCGCGCTGCGAGACGCCAGAACTTCGTCGAGTTTCAGCGAGAACGACGGCAGGTCGTTCGGCGGCAGCATCCACGTGAAGCCATCGTCCCAGTAGAGCGATGGTCCCGCGACCGCGACGCGCGGATCGTCGAACGCGCGCGCGAGTGTGTCGATCGAGCCGGCGCCGAACACGACATCGGGATTCGACACGATGACGATCTCGGCCCGGCATTGCGCGCGGCCGGCGTTGATCCCGCCGGCGTAGCCGAGGTTCTTGTCGGGTGTGAGGAGGATGTCGCAGTGGGCGCGCAGGACGTCGGCTTCGCGCCGGTCGACGCTGTTGTCGACGACGATCACCTGCAGCGGCGCGGCCGTCGCGGCACGTGCGGAGCGGATCGCGTCGACCGCAAGCGCCGCGGACCGATAGTTGACGACGAGGAGCGCGATCATCGCGCGGCGGGAGCGGCCGCGGGCGCAGCGGCGCGCACGTTCTCCCACCGATGACGAACAGCGATGAGCCCGACCTCCCAGTGGTCGCCGCCGATCGCGAAGCCGGGCCGGCGATCCTGACGGTCGAACACGGTCATTGCATTCTCGTCGCCGACGTAGGCGATCACGGCGTAGTCACCGCGCTGAAGAGGGATGTCGATCAGATTGAGCACGACCTCGTACTCGCGCGCGCCCGAAAGAGGAGGCACTCCGTCGTCGTGCGTGCTGACGGAGAAACATTGCAGGTCGTCGGCGACGCGGTTGACACCGACGAGGATGTGCACCGGCTGCTGCGGATAGTCAGACTCGATCCGGATCCGAACGTGGACATCGTCCCCTCGGCTGAACGTCGTGCGCTCGGTGCCGGCGACATCGCAGACGTCGATCGAAGTGATGCGCACGGGAGACGACAGCCGCTCGGCCGCGGCGGCGTCATCGCCGGTCGCCGGATGCAGGCGGTCGCGCTCGAGGAGGAACGTCTCGTACTCGTGAACGACGTCGGCCGAGGGTCCGAAACGCATCGCCCGTCCGTGGTCGAGCCACAGCGTGCGCCGGCAGATGGCGTTGATGTAGTACAGCGCGTGCGAACAGAAGAGGATCGTCTTGCCGCGCTCCTGGAACTCGCGGATCTTGTCGATGCACTTTTTCTGAAAGTGACCGTCGCCGACCGCGAGGGCCTCGTCGATCACCAGGATCTCGGGATCGACGTTGACGGCGACGGAAAACGCCAGCCGCATGTACATCCCCGATGAATACGTCTTCACCGGCCGGTCGACGAACGCGCCGAGCTCCGAGAATTCGAGGATCGACGGCAGGCGCCGTTTTACTTCATCCGCGGTGAGGCCGAGGATCGCGGCGTTGAGGGCGGCGTTGTCGCGGCCGCTGAATTCGGGGTGGAAGCCGGTGCCGAGCTCGAGGATCGACGCGATCGTTCCGTGCGTCTCGACCGAGCCGCTCGTCGGACGCGTCACGCCGCAGAGGAGCTTGAGAAGCGTGCTCTTGCCCGCGCCGTTCTGGCCGATGACGCCGACCGTTTCACCGCGCCCGACGTCGAATGACACGTCCTCGAGCGCCGGGAATGTCGTGTGCCGCAGCCGGCCCGTGAACATCTCGATCAGCCGGTCCGCGGGTCGCCGGTAGACGTCGTAACGTTTCGACGCATTCGTTGCGCGGACGGCCGCTTCCATCGTGGTCATTGTAGGTGCAAAAACGAAGTGGCGGGCCGGAGCCCGCCACCTGGAGGAATCGCGATGACTACTGGATCAATGCCGCACGGAGCGCCGCTTGGGCTCGCCCGGATGCGTGGCCGGTGGGCCAGCAGGAGATCCACTGCTGTCGTATGCGGTCAGGGTGACCGTGTAGGTCCCACTGTCGGCGTAAATCCACGAGATCGCCCGCGGTGTTCCGGTGATCATCGAGCTCTTCTGGCCGTCGCCGAAGTCCCACTGCCACTTGGCGACCAGTTCCGGATGATCGAAGGTCGGTGTGAAGAGGAAGCCGTTTGCCACGCCCTGCAGCGGCGCGACCGCGTAGCTGACGACGACTTGCCCCTGCTGCTGACTGCCGCCCTTCACCGAGACCTGCTGCGTGAGCGTGACCGGCGTACCGCCATTGCTGACCTTGCACTTGACGGTGTAGTTACCCTGCGCGGCGTACTGGTGCGGCGTGTCTTTCGTGGAGACATGCGCTGAGCCGTCGCCGAAGTCCCAATCGAACGTGTGCGTCGCGCATCCGAGGTCGTATTGATACGAAAGGACAGTGAAGTTCACCGCTTCTCCGGTCGCGCAATCGCCACCGTTCTGATTGCAGGTGTTGCTGCCATTCGCATCCGAGACGAAGAGGTTCAGATTCGGATTGATCGGACCGCATGACCCGCTGCCAGTGCTGTCGCTGGTCGTCATCGTGAGCGACCGCTGGAAGTTCTGCTGGCTCGAGTTGGAAATCGTGACAGTGACCACATGAGAGCCCGACGTGGCGAACGTGTGGGGCGACTGTTTCGTCGTAACGGTGGCCGAACCGTCCCCGAAGTTCCAGACGTAATTGTGCTGCGCGCAACCAAAGTCGTAGCCCGCGAATGACGTGACGTCAAAGGTGACTGTCTCGCCGTTCTTGCAGGGATTGCCGGGCGTACAACCGGACGGCGCCGAGTAAGTAATGGCGACGTTGCTCCCCGTCATCGTCGGACACGTACTGGGTGGTGTGGTACTAGCGCTCGTTGTGATGTTGATGGTCTTGTTCACCGTACCGCCCGGACCCGAGACCGTCAAGCCGATTACCTGGTTGCGGCTTAGAGTGAACGT
>DASVHS010000008.1:0-6443 GCA_036382495.1 Thermoanaerobaculia bacterium
CAGCTCGTCGTTCGGATCCGACTTCAGGACTTCCTCGAACTCGCGCCGCGCATCGGGAAGCCGCTCGTCGTACAACGCCGCGGCGCCGAGGTTGAAGTGGGAGTCGATGATCATGCGCTGGATGTTTTTGTTCTGCGGATCCTGCAACATCAGTGGCTGGAGACTCGTGATCACGTCCTGATACTTGCGCTCGGTGAACAGCGTGCGCGCTCCTTCGAGTTTCGCGACCTGTTGCGATGCCAGCTCATAGGGCGCTTTGACGTCGATCGGCAGCGGCTTCACACGCATCGCCTGCTCGAATGCCTTCTTCGCCGAAACGTAGTCGTGTGATTGAAACGCCAGGCGACCCGCCGCCACGTTCTCGTCGAAGTACGAGCCCGCCGGCCGGCCTTCGACGACCGCTGACGCCCGCGCTTTCTTCTGCTGCAGGTCGGCGATCATCACGAGCGCCTTGTCGTATTGCGTGTCGCCGGGCTTGATGTCCTGAAGCGTCGCGATTGCCTGGTCGTACTTGCCCTCGGCCGAGAACGTCGTCGCGCGGTCGAGCAACGCGCGGGCGCCGGCCGGATCGACCTTCGGCGTGGCCATGAATTTCGAATACGCGAAATAGCCGGCCGCGATGACGACGACCGCAACGATGACGGTGATGATGAGTCCCATCGGCTTGCTGCCGGTGGATGCGGCAGCGGAACGTGATGCCGGCGCTCTTGTGCCGCGGCGAGGTGTTGGACCCTGCTGATCCTCGCCAGGTTCCGCAAAGGCATCGCTGCCTGCGGCGTCTTCGAGCACCGAGTTGTCCGCATAAGTTTCCTCGGCCGGTGGCTGGAACGCGGGGGCGGCGCCGGTGGGTGATTCGAGGCGCTCCATGTAGTCCTGGGCCGTCACGTTGTTCGGGTCGAGTTGCAGGACCTCGCCGAGTTTCGCGCGTGCAGTGGCGACGTCTCGTCGCTCGAACGCCTGAACGCCGGCAGCGAGAATGCCCTCGATCTTCTGCTCTCCCTCGCGTCGACGGCTCTTCGCGCGCTCGATGCGGTCGGACGCCGCATCGTTCGTGACGTCGATCAGGAAGATGCGCGACCAGAGATCGATCGCCTGCTGGAAGTTCCCCGAGTCGAACGCGTTGTCGCCGTCAGCAAGGTACTGCGCGATTTTTTTCTGGTCGTCCGGGCTGGTCTCGATCGACGCGGTCGAAAAGTCGAACTCGTTTGATGGGGCCTTCGCCGGAGTGTCGAAGCTCATCGACGGAGTCGACGTCGGATTGGCTACGGGCGTGTCGAACGAGAATCCGCCGCCGAGCGGTTTATCCGCTGACGGTGTTGCGGGCGAGTCGAACGCGAAATTCGCGAACGACTGTTTTGCGCCCGGCTTCTCTTCCTCGAACGTGAAACCGAAGTCGCTGGCCTGAGCGGTCGAGCGGCCCGCGGCCGGCGCAGGCGGTTCGACGACGAACGAGCTCGAGGACGCCGCGGGTGTCGCCTTTTCTTTTGCAGCGATCATCTGCTCGATGCGTCGGACTCCGGGATGAGACGCATCGAGCGCGCGCGCCTTCTCGAGGTCCATCCGCGCCGCCGCGAGATTGTTGTTGTTGATGCTCTGCTCGCACTTGCGAACGAACTGTTCGATGAACGGTGACGCTTCGACCTTCTCGCGGGCCTCATCGGCAAGCACGCGCGCGTCGTCGTTCATGAGGTCATTCGTGAGGATCTCGGTCGTCAGCTGAATGACGCGTTCGAAGTCGCGCGCGGCCATGGCCGCCCGCGCGTCGACCAGCGCCGGAGTTGCGCTCGCTCCGGCCGTAAGCGAGTCGATGTCGACCGGCGACAACGGATTCTTCGCCTTCTCGAGCAGGCGCTTCGCGGGATCGAACAGCGGATCCATCTGCAGGATGAGGTTGCAGCCCGCGACGACCTCATCCGTGCGTCCCTGTTTGTAGAGATCGAGGGCCTGCGAAAACGTGGAATTCACACGGTCCCGGACTGCGGACGCGAGTGACATGTTGCCAGGGTAATTGCTCATGCTCGAGAAGTTCTCCGATTCCGGTGCCGCGATTATAGGATGGGCCGCATGGACTTCGTAGCGAGCAAGCAGGCCCCGAAAGCGATCGGACCCTATTCACAGGCGGTGAAAGCGAACGGTTTCGTGTTCACGTCCGGACAGATCGCGCTGGATCCCGTTTCCGGAAATATCGTCGACGGTGACTTCAGCGCCCAGGCGCGGCGGGTTTTCGAGAATCTCAAAGCGGTGCTGACCGAGGCCCACAGCGACTTCAGCCGTGTTGTGAAGGCGACGGTCTATTTGACCGATCTCGCCGATTTTCAGACGCTCAACTCGATCTACTCCGAGTACTTCGGCGATCACAAGCCGGCCCGAACAACGGTGGGTGTGTCGCAGCTGCCGCGCGGCTCGAAGGTCGAAATCGACCTCGTCGCGGTGTAAGGTGCGGCGGCTCCGTCACCGCACTCCTAAACTTTTCAATGGTTTACGCCGCTTTTCTGTTATTATTTGGCATTCTCGTTGCAGAAACGCGAGGCAGCCATGTCCCGGAAACCATCGACCCTCTTGTTCGCCGTTGCAGCGATC
Organism: Thermoanaerobaculia bacterium; assembly: GCA_036382495.1. Classification (GTDB taxonomy): domain Bacteria; phylum Acidobacteriota; class Thermoanaerobaculia; order Gp7-AA8; family Gp7-AA8; genus DASVHS01. Next base: position 2,581 of record DASVHS010000008.1, read on the forward strand.
GCGACGCTCGTGTCGTCGTCACTCTTCGCGTCGGCGCGACTGACGTACACGATGGGCGATCATTCCGTTCCCGTCGCGTGGCCCGCGTCCGCGTTTCCGATCCAGTACGAGGTCGACCGTCGCGTCATGAACACCTTGCCGAATGCGGCGGCCGTGATCGATCGCTCATTCGCCGCCTGGTCGAACGCACCCGACACCACCATCAGTTTCCAATCCCTCGGCGTCGGTGACGGTCTCGTCGCCGGCGAAGCGGATCACACGAACACGATCACTCTCGCCGACGGTCTCTTCAAAGATCAATATGCGATTGCGTCGACGACGAACTGGTACGACACGAGCGGCCATCTCACGCAGGCCGACATCATGATCGACGCGACCCTCGTGAACAGCGACTACAACATGCAGCACGCCCTCACTCACGAGATCGGTCATCTCCTCGGTCTCGATCATTCGGCGGTCCTGTCCGCGATCATGTTCCCGTACGTGCCGCACGGGTCGGACGCGCCGGCGCTCGACAGCGACGACCGCAACGCGATCGCGAATATTTATCCGAAGACGGATCCGACGCTCGTCGGCGGGATGCTCCGCGGCCGCGTGCAGGGCGACTCGGGTGGCGTGTTCGCGGCGCAGGTCGTCGCGGTCAATGAAAAAGGCGAGCCGGTTGCGACAATTCTGAGCGACCAGAACGGCGACTTCGTGTTGCAGGCCTTGCCGGCCGGAGACTATCGGCTGTACGCAGAACCGCTCGACGGTCCCGTCGACGCGCGCAACATGGCCGGCATCTGGCGCATGGCGAACATCACCGCATTTCCGACGCACTTCTGCGACAGCGGTACGATTCATGTGGACAGCGGGAAGGTCTACGGCAATCTCGTCGTGAATACTTCGGGCCCGCCGCCGACGCTCAACCCTCGCTGGATCGGTGTCACGACGCCGACAAGCGACAGTTTCAATCTGACGTCGATCGCGCAGACGGTGCGGCCCGGCCAGTCGATCAATGTCGCCGTGGCCGGTGACGGGATCGTCGGCGGCATGACCACGTTCAACGTGCTCAATCCCGGTTTCCACCGCACGTCCGATTTTCACTACGCGGGCAACTACGTGTACGCGACGTTCAGCATCGCACCCGATTCGCCGGCCGGCTCCGCCGTGATCCTCGCGAGCAACGGCGCGACTCAGGAAGCGACGCTTACCGGTGGTCTGCGGATCCAGGCAGCGCCGGGGCGAGTTCGTTCCGCGCATCACTGATCCAGTCGCTGAGCACTGAGTCGTCGTCGGGCGATATCGCGATCGCGTTCACAGTCTTGCGAAATCCGGCCAGTCCAAACGCGACGAGAGGCTCGCGCAGCACGATGATCCAGCGAGGGTCTTCGATCATCGCGACCTTCAGCACGTCGCGCCGCTTCCAGTCCGATTCACCACGCGGCGCGCGGATCGATTCGATCTGATCGCGCGAAACGGTCATGCTCCAGCGCAGGCCGTATCGGATTCGCAGAACGTCGCCGTCGATCAGTGACGGCCGCAGACGCAGCGCGTTGTAGTCGCCGAGAAGCCAGAACAGTCCGTAGAGATCGAGCGAGGTGACGATCCATGCGCCGCGGCGGCTCCAGAGCTGCACGAAAAGATGGAGCCCGATCGACTCGGCGATGATCAGCACGATGATGCAGGCGACGATCGAGCCCCAGCCGCTTCGCTCGTGGACCGTGAAGCCGCGCGTGCCGGCAGGCACATCCGGCTTTCGATTCCATCCTGCGAATGCGTACCAGGTGATCGCGACTTCGCTCGCCACAAATCCCGCCGCCCTGTTGTCGCCGAGGATGTGTCGGGCGGCGGAGTCGATGCCGGTGTAGAGGTCGAGCGACTTCTCGCGGTGCCGCATCGCCGAAAGTCGCCGGACCAGCAACACGATCGTGATGACCTCCAGTGGCGCAACGACAAAGCGGAGGTCGTGCAGCGTCTGCTGATATCCGCGGGGCACGGCGATCGCGGCGATCGTTGCACAGGCCGCGAAAACCGGCGCGAGGGTAATCGGCCGCGCCGCACGCGATCGAATGACGACCACGTAATAGAGGAGGGGAATCGTGATGACGAGATCGAACGTGACCGCCCACGCCAGCACGTCCGGATTTGCTGTGAACGCTCGCGAGCGGAGGATCGCGACGCACGTCGCCGCGATCGCAGCAGCGGACAACGCGAACAGCGTCGACGGTCTGCGCAAAACCGGCGCGTTCGTCAAGGTTCCCAGGCGGCCATCCTCAATAGATTGTGGCGTCGGCCTCGTCGACGTAGCACCACATCCAGCGCTCGCCCGGCTCGAGGGATTTGATCACGGGGTGCTTCGTGTGCCCGAAGTGCTTCGTCGCGTGTTTGTTCTTCGATGAATCGCAGCAGCCGACGTGACCGCAGGTGAGGCACTCGCGCAGATGCACCCAGGTGTCGCCCATTTTGAGGCATTCCTCGCAACCGTTGGGCGTATTCGGTTTTCGCGAGAACTGCTCTTTCGTGATCTTCGTAATGTGTTGACAGGCGCTCATTTGCACATCGTATCGCGACGTGGTGAGCGGCCTCACATCGGCGATGACCGATGCCGTGCAGAATGCTCGGCGACTGACAGCAGTGCTCACCCAGGGAGGCGTACGGCGTACGCCTCTTTTGCGTTTCAGGAGGATTGAATGCGACAGAAGCTCTTCGTTCTCACGATTGCAGTTGCGGCGATGCTGACCTCGTGCAAGCGGCATGAGTCTCTGCTGACCGGCAGCTACGGTGAGCATGTCGTTGCCGGTCAGGTCGTCATGGCGAGCGAGATGGAAAACAGCAGTCCCGCGGGCGTGGAAGTCTCGGTTGTGGGGACCGGTATGTCTGCCATTCTCGCCGCCGACGGCCGGTTCACGTTCGCCGGCGTTCCGGCGGACGCTGAACTGGCGTTCCGCCGCGCCGATGGTATCGACGCGCGGGTTCGCGTTTCGTCGCCGGCTCCGCTCGTCGTCGAGCTCGCCGGCAAGACTGCGACGAGCAACGGCGGCCGTCGCCGCGGCGTCTCGCCGAAGGATCCAGGACCGTCAGAGCAAATCGAAGGCGTGATCCAGATGGCCGGCACCGACTCCATCGTCGTGCTCGATTCTCATCAGCAGTTGGTCACCGTCGCCCTCGATAGCACGACGCTGATCCGCAAGGGGAACGTGATCGTCAAAGCCGCCGATCTGAAAGTCGGCGACCGCGTTCACGTCAAAGCCTTGATGAAGGACAGCAAGCTGACGGCGTTGCAGGTGATGGTGCAGGATACCGAGGGCGACGACAACGGCAACGGCGGCAATCAGGAGCAGCAGGTCGAAGGTCTGATCGTCTCCGTCTCACCGACGTCGATCACGGTTCACGACTCGCATGGCCAGGACGTCGTCATGGTCATCACGGCTGCAACCGTCATTCGCAAAGGCGATCAAACGGTTCCGGTTGCAGATCTGAAGAAAGATGACCGCGTCCATGTGAAGGCATCGCTGGTTGACGGCACGCTGACCGCTCTCGAGATCATCGTGCAGCAGCAGGGCGGGAAGGAAGGCGACAATCACGTCTGATCGTCTGTTTCTGGAGCATTCATACGAGCGGCGGCCTTCGGGTCGCCGCTTCTTTTTTTAGAGTTTCCTGTCTCCGTATAAGTTCGCGTATCATGCCGGCGGTCCGTACAATCCACCGAAACAAGTGAGGCAGAGCCGCATGCACGCGAAATCCGCGCTATCCGTTGTTTTCTGCACGTTTCTGATCGCCACGGCAGCATCAGCCACAACCGATTTTCGCGTGCTGGTCGATCTCGACAACAACGCCTCGACAGGATGCAGCGTCAACGGGATGGCGGGCGTGGATCGCGT
>DASVHS010000009.1:0-8685 GCA_036382495.1 Thermoanaerobaculia bacterium
GGCGGGCCGCATGTTGCGCGCGCCCTGGAACGCACGCGCGAGGCGGTATTCAACGGCGAGATCCCGGCCGACCAGGCCCGATCTTTTGCACGCGATCTGGCCATCAAGTATCTTAATCATCAGTGAATCAGAGCGCAGATCGCAGAGGGCAGAGCGCAGAAAAAAGGCGGACATCTGCGCTCCGCGCTCTGCCCTCCGCGCTCTTGTTCCTGGCGATCCCGCTCTTCGCGCAGACTCCCGGGCCTGAGAAACCAGAAACGCACGACATCAGCAAAGTCGATCCCGCGCCGCTCGGCGGTGCGATCGCCATTCCCCTACCCGAGAGCGAGGCCCGCAAGCTCCGCAAATACGACATCGAGGAGCTCGCCGGGAGCCGTCAGGCCATCGGCTCGCAACTCGTCGACGGACATCTGCCAAAGCCGATGCTCGACTACCACGTGCGCAGCAGCGCGCTCGATCAGCGTCTCTCGTTTTTCGAAGGCGGACTCGTCGTCGTCCGGATGAGCGGTGCCGGCGGCACGATTCAGAAGCGCGTGATCATCCCGCCCGACGCGATGAAGAAATACATGGACCTCGCATCCGCCGATCATGTGGAGCACATCGGCAAGAACCAGTTGACCCCGCCGCAGATCAATCGCATCGCGTCGTTCCGCGTTTACCGGAAAGACTCCTACGTTGAGCGGACGTTCGATCCTTCCGCCAGTCAGCCGAAGAACCTTCACGACGCGCTGATGCCGCTGCAGGACCTCCTTCGCGCGATTTCCGAGGATCGGGCGGTGACGAGCACGCTGCCGAATTACGAGCCGCAGGTCGGCGATGAGCTCGTGGCTGACGACCGCAAGACCTGGCGCGTCGTGCGGATCATCACGAACGGCGACATCGTGGAGTTGCACTGCACGTCGCAGCCGACGGTGATGTACGTCGCCAAGAAAGACCTGTACAACTACTTTGTGGGACGCAGCGGCCAGTAGGTGTCATCTCTCCGAATCACCAGCGGAACCCTCCGCGGCCGGCGCGTTCCCGTTCCGGCCGGCGATGTCCGTCCCACTTCCGAGCGCGCGCGGCAGGCATACTTCAACATCGTCGGCGATCGTATCGAGAACGCGCGCTTCCTCGACCTCTTCACCGGCAGCGGCATCTTTGCGTTCGAAGCGCTCTCGCGGGGCGCGGCGTCGGCCACCGCGGTCGATCTCGACAAGTGGAACTTCGATGGGATCGCGAAACAGAGCGCGACGCTCGGCGTTCCGGTCAGGACGCTCGCAGGCGATGTCATCACGGTCCTCAAACGATTGAAAGAGCCGTTCGATCTCGTCTACGCCGATCCGCCATACGACTACAGCCAGTATCAGGATCTCGTCCGCGCCATCGGCGAACTACCGCTCGCACCCGATGCGATCGTCGCCGCGGAACACCGTCGCGGGTCGGCGCCTTTTGAAGAAAACCTCGGGCGCCTGCGCGTGACGCGAAGGGCTGAATACAGCGAGGTTTGGATTACTTTTTTCGCGTTGGAGAAGCCTGCCACGTGAATTGCAGCAGAAACAGATGAATTTCGAAGTTCGAAGTTCGAAGTTCGAATGAAGAATTAAGAAAACCGAATTCGAAATTCGTCATTCGAAATTCGAACTTCGAAATTCTTTGGGAGACTGAATGGAACTAACTTTAGACGAGCAGGGTGCTCACACGCTTTTCGGCAATCACGACGAGAACCTGCGCATGATCGAAGAGGCTTTCGACGTGAAGATCTCGTCGCGCGGGAACGAGATCTTCGTGAAGGGACCCGCCGAAAAGACCGGCCCCGTCGAGAAACTCCTCGGCGAAATGCAGCAGTTGATCGGCCAGGGATATCCGATGAAGAAATCGGATGTCTCGACCAGCGTTCGTGTGCTGCGCGACAAGCCGGACGTCAACCTCGTCGAATTCTTCACCGATGACGCAGTCGGCCAGTCAGTGCGACGCGTCGTCACGCCGCGCAACCTCGCCCAGAAGATGTACCTGCAGTCGATTCAGGACTACGACATCACGTTCGGCGTCGGACCGGCCGGCACGGGCAAGACGTTCCTCGCCGTCGCTGCCGCCGCCGCGTTCATGAACGACAAGCAGATCAAGCGCATCATTCTCTGCCGTCCGGCAGTCGAAGCGGGCGAGCGCCTCGGATTCCTGCCCGGCGACATCGCCGAGAAGATCAATCCGTACCTGCGGCCGCTCTACGATTCGCTCTACGACATCATCGGCATCGAGAAGGTCGAGAAGTTCATCGAGCGCAGCATCATCGAGATCGCGCCGCTGGCGTTCATGCGCGGCCGCACGCTCAACGACGCGTTCATCATCCTCGACGAAGCGCAGAACACCACCCCCGAACAGATGAAGATGTTCCTCACCCGCCTCGGCTTCGGATCGAAAGCGGTCGTGACGGGCGACGTCACGCAGGTCGACCTGCCCGAAGGCAAGAAGTCGGGACTGCGCGTGGCGCGACAGATCCTCGAGAACGTCGAGGGTATCCGCTTCTTCGACTTCAGCGACAAGGACGTCGTGCGCCACCCGCTCGTCGCCAAGATCGTGACCGCGTACGACCGTTCCGACCGCGAGAAGAAGGCCGTGCTCGACGCCGCGGAAGCGGCAGCGGCGAAACAGCAGGCCCGTCGATCGTGATCGTCGAAGTGACCGGGACTGCCGTGCCGCGGCTCACGCGGCGCGATGTGACGACGTTTGTGCGCAAGGTGCTTCTCGCGCTTCGACAAGACGAGGAGATCACGAACGTCTCGATCGCATTCGTCGACGACGACACGATGAAGAGCCTCAATCGCAAGTTCCGCCACAAAAAGACGACGACGGACGTTCTCACGTTTCCGGCCGACGACTCGTGCGAGATTGTGATTTCGATCGATCAGGCACGGCGTCAGGCGGCGGATGAAAAACATTCGATCGCGACCGAGGTTCGCTACCTGCTATTGCACGGCGTGTTGCATGGGCTCGGATACGACCACGAGACGGACGGTGGGGAGATGAACGAGCTGGAACTGAAAGTGCGCTGCGACGTCGGTCTTGACTAGAGCGCAGAGGGCGGAGGGCGGAGCGCAGGAGAAACCGAACCACATCTGCGCTCTGCCCTCCGCGCTCTGCGCTCTGTTACAAAGAGATGATCCCGTCCTTGTACAGCCGGTAAAAGATCATCAGCGCGTCGGCCTCGCGGATCGGACTGATCTTGATGAGCGATCCGATGTCCCAGGTCCCGTTGATCCGCGACAGCATGAACCCCTCGTTCGGCGTGAAGTTCATCTTCGTGATCTCTTCGAGCTCCTTGATGATCTTCGGAACCTTCGCGTCGTGGAGGCCCTGATTGCGAAGCTCGGCCATGATCACCGCTTCCGCGCCCTTGATCGCGCTGCGCACTTTCGGATGATTCGGATCGAGGTTCTGGGCCGCCTTCAGCAGGCGCTGGGTCTTGTCGAAATCCTTCGCCCGTAGCGCGTTCTGCGCCGCGGTCAGCATCGACATGATCTCGTCCGACTCGCTGAAGCCCGGCGGCGGAAACGGCGCCTCGACCGGCGTTTCGTCGCGCTCCGTCGCGCTTTCCATCAGCCGGACAAATCCGCCGTGAATGAGCGGATACAACGTCGAACAGACGAGGAACGACGACGAGCGGCTCTCCAGCACGAGCTGCGCGATCGTTCGCTTCCCGTTGATCGCGTCGATGACCGTGGTCTCCGCTTCGTCGAACTCGTCTTCGGACTCGATCCGCTTCTGGACGACCGGGATGAACGAGTCGTTCGGAATCATCTCGCGGATGCGCGGCCACTCATCGACGCGCCGCGTCCCTTCCATGATGATTCCGGTCACGTCGACCTTCAGCGGGATCATCTCCATCTGCGGCAGTTCGTTGTCGATGAAGTGAAACTCTCCATCCTGCCACAGGAACACGTCGTAAATTTCTTCCTCGGCCTTGAGACGCATGAGCCGCAACAGGTCGTCCTCGTTGATCAGGCCGATCATCGTCAGGATCTTGCCGAGGAGGATGCCGGACTGGAGCTGCACTTCCATCGCCTTGCGCAGTTCCTCCTCGCTGAGATAGCCGTGGCTCATCAGAAACTGGCCGAGGTATTCGCGGGGATTGTTGGAGGCGGACGAGATGACACGCCCGCTCTTGAAGAAGATCTTCTTCTCCACGTCGCCGTTGGCGACTACCAGCGTCCCCGACTTCTGCCCCAGGCTCAACCACTGCAGGAGGTCGCCGGGCTGCATCGTCTTGAGGTTTCCACTGACACCCATAACGGCAAAGGATTGAGAATTATACAGTTTGGCGGAAGATGGCTCCGGGCTCTAAGCTCTCAGCTCTCAGCTCTCAGCAACTTTGCGTCCTTAGAGCTGAGAGCTGAGAGCTGAGAGCTGAGAGCTTCATTCATGGCCGACACGAAAGAAAAACCGCCGGTCACCACCACGTCAGGCATCGAGCTGCCGGTGTTCTTCGACGAGCGCTCGCTTGCCGCCCGCGGATTCGATCGTGCCCGCGACCTTGGCGAGCCGGGAAACTACCCGTACACGCGCGGACCGCAGGCATCGATGTACCGCGGCAAACTGTGGACGATGCGGCAGTACGCCGGCTTTTCCACGGCAGCCGAGTCCAACCAGCGGTATCGATATCTCCTCGAGCGAGGCACGACCGGACTGTCGGTCGCGTTCGACCTGCCGACGCAGATCGGGATGGACTCCGACGATTCACGGGCCCGGGGCGAAGTCGGCAAAGTCGGCGTGGCGATCGATTCGGTCGAAGACATGGAGACGCTGCTCGACGGGATCCCTCTCGACCGCGTCTCGATCTCGATGACGATCAACGCCCCCGCATCGATTCTGCTCGCGCTTCTCCTGGTCGTCGCCGAGCGCCGCGGCATCGCATGGTCGAAGCTCAACGGAACGATCCAGAACGACATCCTCAAGGAGTACGCGGCGCGCGGGACGTACATCTTCCCGCCGCCGCCGTCGATGCGCATCGTGACCGACATCTTCGAGTTCTGCGCAAAGGAAGTGCCGCGCTGGAACACGATCTCGGTCTCGGGCTATCACATCCGCGAAGCGGGATCGACCGCGGTGCAGGAGGTCGCATTCACGCTGGCGAACGGTCTCGAGTACGTCCGCTCCGCGATCGCACGTGGACTGGACGTCGACACATTCGCGCCGCGCGTCTCGTTTTTCTTCAACGCCCACAACGACTTTCTCGAAGAGGTCGCGAAGTTCCGCGCCGCGCGAAAACTCTGGGCCACGCTGATGCGCGAGCGTCACGATCCGAAAGATCCACGCTCGCTCGCGCTGCGGTTTCACGCGCAGACGGCCGGCTCGACTCTCACCGCGCAGCAGCCGGAAAACAACGTCGTCCGCGTCGCCTACCAGGCCATGGCCGCCGTCCTCGGCGGCTGCCAGTCGCTGCACACGAACAGCCGCGATGAAGCGCTCGCGCTGCCGACCGAGGAGTCGGTGAATATCGCGCTGAGGACGCAGCAGATTCTGGCGTTCGAGAGCGGCATCGCCGCGACGGCCGATCCGCTGGCCGGGTCGTACGCGATCGAGTCGCTGACGCTCGACATCGAACGCGGCGCGCTCGCGATCATCGAGCGCATTGACAAACTCGGCGGCGCGATGGCGGCGATCGAGTCGGGCTTCATGCAGAACGAGATCGGCGAGTCCGCGTATCGCGCGCAGCGTGCCATCGAGGAGAAGCGGGCGATTGTCGTCGGGGTGAACGAATTCAGCGAAGACGAGCAGAGTACTCTGCCGATCATGACGATCGACGAGAGTGTCGAGCGCGAGCAGGTGGCCCGGCTCGAGAAGTTCCGCGCGAACCGGAAGAAGGATTATCGCCGCTCACTCTCCGCGCTGGACGGAGCGGCGCGATCGAAGCAGAACCTCATGCCGCTGATCGTCGATGCCGTCCGCAACGAATGCACGATCGGCGAGATCGTCAATACGCTGAAGACGACGTTCGGCGAGCATCACGACCAGGGTTTTTGACCCGTATACTTCCGGAAGTGCAAGCCGAGTCGCGCAGGTCGATCCGAGCCCAAATCGGCCTGGCCACGTTCGCGATTCTCGTTCTCGAGCTCGCGCTGATTCGCTGGACGTCGCAACAGGTTCGCGTCTTCGCCTACTTCAACAACCTCACCCTCATGGCCGCGTTCCTCGGCATGGGCCTCGGCGTGGCCATCGGTGAGCGCCGGCCAGAGCTGCATCGATGGACGCTGCCGATCCTGGCCGTGCTCTCAACGCTCCTGAGTTTTTCGGAGCGGTTGCACATCATCTACCTCCGCTTCCCGGATCTCTCCGTGTCGCTGTGGGGAGCGGAGACCTGGCCGAACGCGCGACTTTTTCTTCTGAATCTCCTGCTCGTTCTGCTGATTTTCGTGCTGATCGTGGCGGTGTTCATGTGCGCCGGCAGCATCGTCGGACACCTCTTCACGAAACTGGCAACTCTCGAAGCGTATTCGGCCGATCTCCTCGGCTCGCTGCTCGGGGTCATCGTCATGACCGCCGTGGCCGGTCTGGGCACATCACCGCCTGTATGGTTTGCGATCGGAGCGCTGCCTTTCGTTCTTCTGTCGCGGAGACCTCTGACGATCATCAGCTTCGCCGCGATCGTCGTGCTGACGTGGATGTCCGTCGGGTCGGCGCAGTTTTCACCGTACTATCGCATCGACCTGAAGCATGCCGGCGGCATCGCCGGAAAGCCGCTCGTGCTCTCGGTCAATCGCGACTATCACCAGATCGTTCAGGATCTCTCGGATGCGGCAGTAAACAATCCGGCGAACTCGGCGCAGGACCACGATGCCTTGCGCGCATTTCAAGCCGCGTACGCGCTGCCGTTTTATCTCACGCCCCGGCGAGACCGCGCGCTCATCGTCGGCGCGGGGACAGGCAACGATGTCGCCGCAGCGCTGCGGGCCGGGTTCCGCCAGGTGATCTCGGTCGACATCGATCCGCTGATCATGCGCATCGGCAAGGCATCGCATCCCGAGCATCCTTACGACGACCCTCGCGCCACGCGCGTGGTGAACGATGCCCGCGCGTATTTTGAGCAGCACGCGAACGAGCGGTTCGATGTGGTCTGCTTCGGTCTGCTCGACTCTCACGCGATGTTCTCGGCGATGTCGTCGCTGCGCCTGGAGAACTACGTCTACACGGTCCAGTCGGTGAAGTCCGCGTGGAAACTGGTCAAGCCGGGCGGAGTGCTGACGATCAGCTTCTCGACGTATGCGGGCGAATGGATGTCCGACCGCCTGTACTCGATCATCTGGGACGCGACGGGCGTGCCGCCGCTGATCGTGGCGTTGCCGATCGCGCAAGGTTCGAGGATGTTCATCGTCGGCAACCACATTCCCATCAACAACCTGATCAGCGGGGTGCCGTTTCCGATCCTCCGTCCCACAAACGGCGTGACAACGATCCGCGTGCCGACGGACGACTGGCCGTTCCTTTACATCCGTCCCGGGACATTTCCAGGCGGATACATCGGCGTCATCGGGGGGCTGCTCGTCGTCGCCTTGATCGGCGCGCGTCTTGTGTTCGGGAGGGACCTCTTCACGCGAGAGCATTTCGATCCGCCGCTCTTTCTGATGGGTGCGTCGTTTCTTCTGATCGAGACCCGCGGCGTCGTCGACTTGTCGCTGCTCTTCGGCTCGACCTGGCTCGTCAACTCGGCCGTGTTCGCCGGGATCCTGCTGATGGCGTTTCTTTCAAACTGGTACGTCATGCGCTTCAACCCTCAACGGCTCGATATCGTGTTCATGCTCCTGTTCGCTGCGCTGCTCGTCAGCTATTTCCTGCCGCCGAGCGAGCTGCTCTTCCTGCCGCTCTTGGCGCGCGGCGTGGTCGGCGGTCTCATCAACGCGCTTCCCGTCGCATTTGCAGGAGTGATCTTCTCGACGATGTTCAAACGCTCCACGAATTCCGCGTTCTCGCTCGGCTCCAATCTTCTCGGCGCCGTGGCGGGCGGCTGTCTCGAGTACCTTTCGATCATCGTCGGACTACGCTCCCTCGCGCTCCTCGCGCTGGCGATTTACCTTCTCGTGATGTTGCGGTCGCGACCGCGTGTGGTCGCCGCAATCGCATGATCGATTCTTTTCTGCAGGCCGCAATCGAAGAAGCGCAGATGGGACTGCGCGAGGGCGGTATCCCCATCGGCTCCGTCATCGTGCATCGGGGAAAAATCATCGGCCGCGGCCACAACCGCCGCGTTCAGCGCGGCAGCAGCGTTCTTCACGGCGAGATAGACGCACTCGAGAACGCCGGCCGTCATCCGGCTTCGGTCTATCGCGAATCGGTCCTCTACACGACGCTCTCACCCTGCTCAATGTGCAGCGGCGCGATCCTGCTCTACGGAATCCCGCGCGTCATCATCGGCGAGCACGAGACGTTCATAGGCGAAGAGGATCTGCTGCGCTCACGCGGGGTGCAACTCGAAGTCGTGCAGGACAAGACGTGTGTGCGTCTCATGCGCGAATTCATCGCCGCGAATCCGAAACTGTGGAACGAAGATATCGGGGAGTGAATCTGAGGGATCAGGGATGTAAGGATGAGGGATGAGGGATGAGGGATGAGGGATGAGGGATGAGGGATGAGGGATGAGGGATGGAGGGAGATGTAGGGATGAGCGATGTAGGGATGAGGGAGATGCAAACGATGTCATCCCTCACCCTTCAT
>DASVHS010000010.1:0-3157 GCA_036382495.1 Thermoanaerobaculia bacterium
CTGACGATCAGACAACGGCCAGGGCGACGGGCCTGCAGCTGCCGTAGCCGGAGCTGAAGCGCTGCGCATCGAAGAGACCGACGTCATCGAGAAGCGCGCGCCGGATGTAGAGACAGAATCCGACTCCGGTCGGCGCTGGCGATCGGATGGATGGTTTTCCGCTACATGGCGCCGCGCTTCCACGCGCAACTTTAGACATGCACGTGATCGAGCTGCAGGGCGTGAGCGTCCGATACCGCGAGAGAAAAATCCGCAGCCTGAAAGAGGCCGTGATTCGCGGCTTCACCATTCATCCGAAATCAGGCTTCTTCTACAGCCTCCGCGATGTCTCACTGGCCGTGCGTGCGGGCGAGGCCGTCGGCATCATGGGACCGAACGGCGCCGGCAAGTCGACGCTCCTTCGAGTCGCGGCGGGCATCATCGCTCCTTCCATCGGCGTGGCCATCAGTCGAGGAACGGTGGCGCCGGTGATGGAGCTCGGGACGGGGTTCGAAGCAGAACTCTCCGGCCGCGAGAACATTTTCTTCAACGGCGCACTCCTCGGTTTTTCACGTGCGTACATGCGCTCGCGCGTCGATGACATCATCGCGTTCTCCGGAATCGAGACATTCATCGATGCGCCGCTGCGGACGTATTCGACAGGCATGGTGGCGCGTCTCGCATTCGCCGTAGCGACGTCGATCGAGGCCGAGACGATCCTGCTCGACGAGATCCTGGCCGTCGGCGACGCGGCGTTCCGGAAGCAGTGCTACTCGAGAATCGAGCGCTTTGTCAGCGAAGGCGCCACGGTGCTCGTCGTCTCCCACGACCTCGAACCGCTGGAGAGTCTCTGCAGTCGCGGACTTTGGATCTCGGGCGGACAAGTCGTCGCAGACGGTTCAGTGGCCGACGTGATATCGAGGTACCGCCAGTCGGTCGCGGAGAGGAAAGATGCGCGCCACATGAAGCCGGCGTAGAGCATTGTCGGTTGCGATAGTCTCTCGCCGCATGCGCCGATTCGTCGTCCTCTCCATCCTCTTCGTCGCGATCGCCTCGCACGCGCAGCAGAACGACATCGACGCCCGGGTCGACCGGCTCATCGCGCAGATGACGCTCGAAGAAAAGCTCGGACAGCTAACGCAGCTCGTGCCCGATCAGCCGGAGTTTTCACCGGCGCTGGCGAAAGGACTCGTCGGCTCGATCCTCAACGGCGGCGACGCGACGCAGATCAACGAGCTGCAACATGCGATCGTCGCGAACTCGCGATTGCACATCCCGCTGCTCGTCGGCCACGACGTAATCCATGGATATCGAACGATCTTTCCGATCCCGCTCGCGATCGCATCGTCATGGGATCCGCAGATGGCGGAGCTGGCCTCGCACATCGCCGCACGCGAAGCACGCGCGACAGGAATCCGCTGGACGTTCGCGCCGATGGTCGACGTCGCTCGCGATGCACGCTGGGGCCGCATCGCCGAAGGCGCCGGCGAAGATCCCGTCCTCGGCAGCGCGATGGCCGCGGCGTATGTCCGCGGTTTTCAGGGCTCGAACCTCGCCGCCGATGATTCGCTCCTCGCCTGCGCGAAACACTTCGCAGCGTACGGAGCCGCTGAAGCAGGGCGCGACTACGCCGCGGCAGAGGTTTCGGAGCGGACGTTGCGCGAGGTTTACCTCCCGCCGTTTCATGCCGCGGTCGATGCCGGCGTTGGCTCGCTCATGTCTGCGTTCGAATCGCTGAACGGTGTTCCGGCGAGCGGCAACAGATATCTGCTCGAGGACATCCTGCGCAAAGAGTGGAAGTTCAAAGGATTCGTCGTCAGCGACTGGAACGCTGTGGAAGAGTTGATGAACCACGGTGTCGCCGCGACGAAACAGGACGCGGCGCTCCTGGCGATCAAGGCCGGCGTCGACCTCGACATGTGGGGCAACAGCTACGTGACGCTCGCTGCCGCGGTGCGCGACGGCCGGCTTTCGCAGTCTGTGGTCGACACAGCAGTGCGGCGCGTTCTTCGCGTGAAGTTTCAGGTGGGACTGTTCGACGATCCGTACACGAACCCGAACGCGGCTGCGAAAGTGACGCTCACTGCGGAGAATCGCGCGGCGGCGAGACGCGTCGCACAGCATTCGATCATCCTGCTCAAGAACGACGGCGGTCTGCTGCCGTTGCCAAAAACGGGACGCTCGATCGCCGTGATCGGCCCGCTCGCCGATTCGAAAGCCGACATCCTCGGTCCGTGGAACTCCCAGGGAAAAGCGGAAGACGCGGTGAGCGCACTCGACGGCCTTCGCGCCGTGATTCCCGGCATTTCGTTCGCGCGGGGCAGCGGCATCCTCGATGGGACCGACGACGAGATGAACGCTGCAATCGCTCTCGCGCGCAACGCCGACGTCACGATCGCCATCCTCGGCGAGTCGAGCGAGATGTCGGGCGAAGCCTCGTCGCGTTCGTCGCTCGATCTGCCGGGCCATCAACAGAAGTTGCTCGAAGCGCTCGTCGCGACCGGAAAGCCGGTGGTGCTCGTCGTGATGTCCGGCCGGCCGCTCGCGATCTCCTGGGCCGCCGAGCATGTCCCCTCCATCGTTCAGTCCTGGTTCCTCGGCACCGAAGGCGGAAACGCGCTCGCCGATGTCCTGTTCGGCGATGTGAATCCGAGCGGCAAGCTGCCAGTGACGGTGCCCCGGACAACCGGACAAGTGCCCGTTTACTACGCTCATCTGCCATCCGGCCGCCCCGCGGACGACAAAGACAAATACACGAGCAAGTACATCGACATCCCGCTCGGTCCGCTCTTCCCGTTCGGCTTCGGCTTGTCGTACACGAAGTTCGATTACGCCGACATCGCGCTCAGTTCAACGTCGATGAAGAGCGATGGACGGATCACAGTGTCCGCCGACATTCGCAACTCAGGCAATCGCGACGGCGAAGAAATCGTGCAGATGTACATTCGTGATCTCGTCGCCAGCGTCTCGCGGCCGGTGAAAGAGTTGAAGGCGTTCCGCCGCGTCGCGTTGCGCGCGGGGGAGACGAAGCGCGTGGAGTTCACGATCACGAAGCGCGAGCTGGAGTTCTGGTCCACCACCGGATGGATCGCGGAGCCGGGCGAATTCAAAGTATGGATCGCGCCGGATTCCGCTTCAGGCCCCGAAGGCAAATTCACGCTCGTACGGTGAGGTTCTG
>DASVHS010000011.1:0-12690 GCA_036382495.1 Thermoanaerobaculia bacterium
TCGCTCACGCTCGGGATGACATGAGGGTTGTTAGCCCGGGGCAGCTCAAACAGGAAAACGAACAGCTCCGCCGCGACCTCGGCCTCGAAGTCGTTGCGCGACAGGCCGACGTCAAGATGGGTGGGCGGGAGGAGAACATTCAGCTCGGCGGGCTCGTGCAGGTGCAGGGCGAGAGCGGCGAATCGCGTCGACACGCGATTCAGCACGTCAAATGGTCGCGTGTTCCTGCGCCGCGCACGCGTGAACCTTTCAGGACGTTTCATCGAGGAGTTCAACTTTCGCGCGGAGCTGGAACTGGCCGGCAGTCTCACCGACACGTCCGCTTTCCGCGCACAGATGACCGAGCGGTGCGTACGAACAGCTTGCTTACTACGTGTTACTCGACAAACTGCAACTTGTCGCCCGCCATGAAACACTCGACAGGACAAAGACCAACGTCCTGGGCTTCAACTACTACTTCAAGCAACATGACGTAAAACTGCAATTCGATGTCATGCACGGCCAGGGAACAAAAGTGATGGCGCGCTTACAAACGGCATTCTGATGAAACGACTCCTCCCGCTCTTCCTGATCTTCATCGCCGCCGTGGGCAGCGGCGCTCCACTGAGAGTCTCGGCGGCGGCGAGTTTGACTGACGTGCTGCACGAGATCGCCGCGCAGTACGGCCAGCCCGTCCTTTTCAACTTTGGCGCATCGAGCATGCTCGCGCGGCAGATCCAGGAAGGCGCGCCTGCCGACCTTTTCATCTCCGCCGACGAGCTCAAGATGGATCAGCTCGCGCAGCGCGGCCTCGTCGTCAAGAAGAGTCGCGTCGACATTCTCGCGAACACGCTCGTGATCGTCATCCCCAGCGACAGCGCGCTGAAAATCGAATCCGCGAAAGACCTGGCCGACCCCTCCATCCGCAACGTCGCGGTCGCGGAGCCGCAGAGCGTCCCCGCCGGCATTTACGCGAAGGAGTACCTGCGAAAAATCAAAGTCTGGGATCGCATCACGTACAAACTGATTCCGACCGACAACGTGCGGTCGGCGCTCGCCGCGGTCGAGTCCGGCAATGTCGAGGCCGGCATCGTCTACAAAACGGACGCGCTGATCTCGCACGCGGTGAAAATCGCTTACGAAATCCCGCGCACTGAGGGCCCGAAGATCGTCTATCCGGCCGCCGTTCTGGCCGATTCAACCGAGAAGGCCGCCGCGCAGAAGTTCCTCGACTACCTTCAGAGCGAGCCGGCCCGAGCCGTTTTCCGCCGTTTCGGATTCTTACTCCCGTAGACGCTGTTACCCTGAGAGCTGAAAGCTCGAATGGGTAAGAACAAGGCCAAACGCTCTCGTATCAAGGACTTCCTCTGGCGTCACTCCGCCGGCATCGCCTTCACGGTGATGCTGGTGTTTGTCGGCTTTCTTGGCTTTGTCGGCTACACCTACGTCGTCATCACAAAGAAATTCGACTCCAGCCGGCGCTGGGACCTGCCCAGCCGCGTCTACTCCGACGCCACCCCTCTCGTCCCCGGTCTCAGCTATCCGCGGACGTTGCTCGAGCCGAAGCTGAACCACGTCGGTTATCACGAGGTCGCGCAACGCGTCGCGACGCCTGGCGAGTATCGATACACCGGCAAGAGTCTGGAGATTTACCTCCAGAATTTCGACTACCCCGACATGGAGTTCGGCGCGATGCCGGTCGTCGTCGACTTCGACGGCGCCGAGGTGCGCTCGATCCGCCGCCTGACCGATAACGTGACGTTGCGCGGTGTCCGCCTCGAGCCGGAGCTCGTCACGTCGATCTTCGACAACGAAATGGAAGACCGGCTGCCGGTTTCATTGAAGACCGTGCCGAAATCGGTCGTCGACGCGATCATCGCGACCGAGGACAAGAATTTCTACCATCATGAAGGGATCTCGATTCGGGGAACGCTCGGCGCCCTGGTCACCGACGTCCGTTCGAAGACGTGGACGCACGGCGGCTCGACGCTCACGCAGCAACTCGTCAAGAACTTCTATCTCACGCCGGAGCGGAGCTGGCGCCGCAAGGGTGTCGAAGCGCTGATGGCCGTCCTTCTCGAGGTGCGCTACAGCAAAGAAGAAATCCTCGAGAGCTACCTCAACGAAATCTACCTGGGACAGAACGGCTCGGTGCAGATCATCGGCGTCGAGCAGGCCTCCCAGCTCTACTTCGGAAAACACGTCACGTACCTCACGCTGCCCGAGGCGGCCACGCTGGCCGGGATGATCCGCTCGCCGAATGTTCTGTCGCCGCTCAATCATCCGGACCGCGCAAAGACGCGGCGCGACACGGTCCTGAAGCTGATGCTCGACCAGGGCAAGATCAATCAGGCCGACTATGCCGCCGCGGTCGCGTCGCCGCTCTCCGTCACGCGATTCCCGCGCACGTCGCGCAGCGCGCCGTTCTTCGTCGATCTGGTGATGCGACAACTGCGCGAAACGTATCCGGAGACGCAGCTCAAGACCGATGGCCTGCGGATTTTCACGACGCTCGATACGATCATGCAGCGCTCGGCCGAGCAGGCGCTCGACTCCGGCGTCGCGAACCTCACGAAACAGTACAAGCACATCAAGAGCTCACCGACGCCGCTCGAGGGCGTGATCCTGACGATTCAGCCGGGCACCGGCTACGTGAAGGCGCTCGTCGGCGGACGCAATTACTCGAAGACGCAATTCAACCGGGCGATCCAGGCGAAGCGTCAGCCTGGATCACTGTTCAAGCCGTTCGTGTATGTCACGGCCATGGATCCGGCGCGCGGCCAGCAGGCCTACACACCCGCGACCGTGCTCGAAGACTCACCGATCAGCGTGCAGGCCGGCAAAGCGGTCTGGCGTCCGCAAAACTACGACAATCGATTCCACGGCAACGTGACGGTGCGCGACGCGCTCGCGCATTCGTACAACATCCCCGCTGTCCGGGCTGCGATCAACGCCGGCGTGCCGAACGTCATCAAGACCGCGGCAAGCATCGGCGTGAACAGCCGTCTCGAACCGTATCCGTCGATCTCGTTGGGTTCGTTCGAAGTCACGCCCCTCGAAATCGCCTTCGCCTACTCCGTCTTCGCAAACCTCGGCGTCAAGGCCGAGCCGGTCTCGATCCTCGCGGTCGCGACGCGCGACGGCAAGCTTCTGGAGAGCCGCGAAGTGAAGATGAAGCGGGTCGCGCCGGCAAGCGTCTGCTACGTGATGGACGACATGCTCAAGGACGTCTTCATTTACGGGACGGCCGGGAAGGCGCACCAGCTCGGATTCACGCGCCCTTTTGCAGGCAAGACCGGAACGACGAACAACTATCGAGACGCGTGGATCATCGGCTATTCGCCCAGGATTCTCACGCTGGTGTGGATTGGATTTGATGATGGGCACAGCGTGCGCCTCGCCGGCGGCGATGCCTGCCTGCCGATCTGGACCACTCACATGAACCGCATCGCCGGTCTCGTACCCGATGTCGACTGGAAACGTCCCGACGACGTGATTACGCGCGAGATCGATCCGGAGTCGGGCATGCTGGCCACTCCGTACTGCCCGCAACCACGACGGGAGATCTTCGTCGCGGGCACCGAGCCGAGATCGGTGTGCCCACTGCACGCGGGCAGCGGCGAACCCGGCGTGATCTGGCACGACAGTCCCTATCCGCCGGCGATCACCGAATCACCGATTCCGGACTCCGCGACGTCGGCGGACGAGGACAATGCCCGCAAAGAGGCCGACCGGAGACGCCGCGAGCACGACTCGGCCATACAACGATTGCTCAGGCGGATTTTTGGAAACCAGTGATGGGGTTACCGGTTACCAGTTACCTGTTACCCGTGGACTATCGGTAACCGGTAGCCGGTAGCCGATAACTCGAAAAAAGACATGCTCTTAGCTCGCACGCGATCCCGATTCGAAGAGTGGCTGTACTACGTCGGCGACATCACCGATCTTGCCGTGCAGACCGTGAAGCAGTTCATTCGCGGTCCGATGGAGAAGGAACTCATCCTCGCGCAGTTCGATGCCATCGGCGTGAAGTCCATCTCGATCGCGGCCATCACGTCGACATTCATCGGGATGGTGCTCGCGCTGCAGACCGCGTACGCGCTTTCGGAGTTTGGTGGCAAGCTCTTCATCGGCAAAGTCGTTTCCCTTTCGCTCGTCCGGGAACTGGCACCGGTGCTGATGTCGATCATGGTCGGTGGCCGGGTTGGGGCGGGCATCACGGCCGAGATCGGGACGATGAAAGTCACCGAACAGATCGATGCTCTGCGCGCGCTGGCCACGAATCCCGTCCGCAAACTCGTTGTCCCGCGCGTGCTCGCGACCACGCTCATGTTCCCGCTGCTCACGATCGTCGCCTCGGCGCTCGGGATCATCGGCGGCCTGATCATCGCCACGACCGCGCTTCATCTCAGCGCGAACTTCTACATGCGCAGCGTGATCAACACCGTGAAGTACAACGATCTCGCGTCGGGCATCGGCAAGACTTTTTTCTTCGGCTTCACGACCGGCCTCATCGCCTGCTACAACGGGCTGCGGACGACGGGCGGCGCCGACGGCGTCGGCCGCGCTACGACCGTGACCGTCGTGACCGGCGCGATCACGATTTTGATCATGGATTTCTTTCTGACTAAACTTTTCCTTCTCTCCTTCTGATGACTGAGACGATCACACCTGACCGCAGCGCCGAGCCGCGAATGACACCGGAGCGACGGAAACATCCGCGGGATGTGTTCGTCGAGTTCCGCGACGTCTTCAAGGCCTACGGCACGAAGGAGATCCTGCGCGGCGCCAGCCTCAAGGTCTACCGCGGCGAGGTCCTCGTCATCCTCGGCGGCTCGGGGATGGGGAAGTCGGTCACGCTGCGTCACATGCTCGGACTCGAGGCGCCGGACGGTGGCCGCATCATCGTCGAAGAGGAAGACATCACCGATCTTCCGGAAGAAGAGTTGTACCGCGTGCGGAAGAAGTTCGGGATGCTGTTCCAGAGCGGCGCGCTGTTCGACTCGATGACGGTGTTCGACAACGTCGCATTTCCGCTTCGCGAGCACACGGACATGACGGACGAGGAGATCGCCCGGGCGGTCGCCGACCGCCTCGAGCTCGTGAACCTGCCGGGAGCCGAGGAGCTCATGCCGGTCGATCTGTCAGGCGGCATGCGCAAGCGCGTCGGGCTGGCCCGCTCGACAGTGCTCGATCCGAAGATGATTCTGTACGACGAGCCCACGACGGGCCTCGACCCGATCACCGCGCAGAAAATCAACGAGCTGATCATCGCTCTGCAAACAAAGCTGAATGTGACATCGGTCGTCGTGACGCACGACATCCAGTCGGCGTTTTCCGTCGGCGACCGGATCGCGTTTCTGAACAACGGCGTCTTCGAGTGGGTGGGACCCATCGAAGAGGCCCGTGATAGCGACCATCCGCTGCTGCGCGAGTTTCTGCGATCGTCAGCGGTGGTGGCGGCTCAACCCACGAAGACCCAGGACTAAAACATGGCCACGAAAAATGAAAAGAACATCCGCGTCGGTCTGCTTGTGGCAGGCTCGCTCATCGTGCTGATGACGTTCCTGTTTTTCATCGGATCGGAGCAGAAAGTCTTCGCCCGGAAAAACGAATACAACATTCAGCTCGAGAACGTCAGCGGCCTCGCCGAAGGCAACCCGGTCCGCATGTCCGGCGTGACGATCGGCGTGATTCACGACATCTTCCTTCCTCACGATCCGAAGCTCAAGAACGTGCGGATCCAGTTGATGGTGGACAGGAAGTACGCCGATCGCATCCGCGGCGACTCGCGGGCTCGCATGAAGAAGCTCGGCCTGCTCACCGGCGATACCTACATCGAGATCACACCGGGCAGTCTCCATTTCGACATGCTCGAGTCGGGATCGATCATCCCGGCGCAGAAACAGACGAACGTCGATCAGCTCATCTCGTCCGGTGAAGATCTCGTCGACAACCTCGTCCAGATTTCCTATTCGATGAAGAACATCCTGGCGCGCGTCGACCGTGGCGAGGGCCTGATCGGCGAGCTGACGAGCTCTCCGGAGACGAAGCAGCGGCTGACCGACACGCTCATCACGACGCTCAACCGGACGAACGCAATGCTCGGGCACATCGAAAGCGGGCGAGGAGTCGTCGGCAAGTTCGTCTACGACGACAAATACGCGGAACAACTGTCAGCTTCGCTCGCCAGCAGCGTGGAGTCGCTCCGTGTGGTCGCGGCCGACGTCCAGAGATCATTCGATTCGGGCGACGGCATGCTCCCCGCTCTGCTGCACGATCCCGAGGGGAAGAAGAAGATGGTTGAGCTGGTCGAGAACCTTCGTGTGACGAGCGCAAACCTGGCCACGTTCAGCAACTCGCTGCAGACCGGAGAAGGACTGGTCCCGCGGCTGATGAACGACAAGCAGTACGGCGACCAGGCACTCAACGAGTTCACCGGTCTGCTGCAGCAGCTCAACGACACCGTGAAGAAGATCAACAACGGTGAAGGCACCGCCGGCAAAATCATTTCCGATCCGTCGATCTACGAGTCGGTCAACGACATCCTGATCGGCATCAACGAGTCGAAACTTTTGCGCTGGCTGATTCGCAATCGCCAGCAGACGGGGATTCAGAAGCGCTACGACGACCAGAAGCAGGTGCCGCCGCCGGCTGAAAAATCGTTGATCGCTCCAGCGACACCGCCTCCACCGCCGGTCGTACCGGCGACGTCGACGGTGACGTCGACGTCAGCGGAAGTGACGACAACGCAGCATTAGGCTAGGATTCGCCGCCATGCAAATTGCAGTCGTCGGAACAGGTTACGTCGGCCTCGTCACGGGGGCGGGTCTCGCCGATTTCGGCAACGACGTCACCTGCGTCGACATCGACGTCAAGAAAATCGAAGCGCTCCGCAGGGGCGAGATTCCGATCTACGAGCCGGGACTCGACAAGCTCGTCAGCAAGAACGTCAAGGAAGGCCGGCTCAAGTTCACGACCGAACTGGCCCAGGCGATCCGATCCGCTCGCGCGCTCTTCATCGCCGTCGGCACGCCGCCGCGGCCGGACGGCTCCGCCGATCTCCGCTACGTCGAGGACGTGGCGCGCTCGATCGCCGAGCACATGAACGGGCCGAAGCTCGTGATCACGAAGTCGACCGTTCCCATCGGCACGGGCCGGATGATCGAGCGCATCCTCGCGGAAAAAGGCGCGGGCCATCACGCCTCGGTCGTTTCGAATCCCGAGTTCCTTCGTGAAGGGTCAGCCATCGAGGACTTCATGAAGCCGGATCGCGTCGTCATCGGCGCGTCCGATCGCGAATCCGCCGATCTGATGAAGGAGATTTACGCGCCGCTTCACTCGCTGGAGATCCCGTTCGTCGTCACGAACGTGGAATCGGCGGAGTTGATCAAATACGCGTCGAACGGCTTTCTGGCGGTGAAGATCACGTTCATCAACGAGATCGCGCAGGTGTGCGAGAAAGTCGGCGCCGACGTGCAGCAGGTCGCGCGCGGCATGGGACTCGACTCGCGCATCGGCCCGAAGTTCCTGCAGGCCGGTCCCGGCTTCGGCGGCTCGTGCTTTCCGAAAGATACATCTGCGATGGCCGACATCGCGCGCACGCACGGCTACGACTTCCAGATCATGGAAGCGGTCCTTCGCGTCAACGACGACATCAAGCAGCGGATGGTCACGAAGATCGTCGACGCCGCGTCGGGCAACATCAGCGGCAAAATCGTCGCGGTCCTCGGCCTGGCGTTCAAGCCCGAGACCGATGACATGCGCGACTCACCGGCGATTCCGATCGTGAAGGGCCTGCAGAAACATGGCGCCTCCATCCGTGCCTACGATCCGCAGGCGATGGAGAACTGCCGCTCGATCTTCGAGAATGTCACGTATTGCGAAGACGCGTACGAGACCGCGAATGGTGCCGACGTCCTCGTGATCGCGACGGAGTGGAACGAGTTCCGCGCGCTGAACCTCGAGCGGATCAAGAAGAGCATGCGCCAGCCGATTCTCGTCGACCTTCGCAACGTCTACGATCCGAAACGCGTCCGCGCCCTCGGCTTCCAGTACACGTCGGTCGGCCGCGCCGACGATCTGCCCGAGATCGAGTCCGACACGCAGCGCAAGCGGAGCCGGGCCTGACGATGGGCCGTGCCCTCATCACGGGTGGCGCAGGATTTCTCGGTTCCCATCTCTGCGAGCTGTTCCTGGCGCGTGGTCATGAAGTCGTCTGCATCGACAACTTCATCACCGGCTCGCCGGCGAACATTCAGCATCTGATCGGCCGCGAGGACTTCTCCTTCGTGAAGTACGACGTGACGAATTACATCGTCGTCGAGGGTCCGCTCGACTACGTGCTGCACTTCGCGTCGCCGGCCAGCCCCATCGACTATCTCGAGAAACCGATTCAGACATTGAAGGTCGGCTCGCTGGGCACGCACAAGACGCTCGGCGTCGCGAAGGACAAGAAGGCGCGCTATCTCATCGCATCGACGTCGGAGGTCTACGGCGACCCGCTCGTGCATCCGCAGAAGGAAGACTACTGGGGCAACGTGAATCCGGTCGGTCCTCGCGGCGTGTACGACGAAGCGAAGCGATTCGCCGAGGCGATGACGATGGCGTATCACCGCTTTCATGGTGTCGACACGCGCATCGTGCGCATCTTCAACACGTACGGCGAACGGATGCGCGTCAACGACGGCCGTGTCGTGCCTGCGTTCATCTCGCAGGCGCTGCGGAACGAACCGATGACCGTGTTCGGCGACGGCTCGCAGACGCGGTCGTTCTGCTACGTGTCGGATCTCGTCGAAGGAATCTATCGGCTGTTGATGTCGAACGAGACGATGCCGGTCAACATCGGCAACCCGAACGAGATGACCGTGCTGCAGTTCGCGAAAGAGATCAAGCGCCTGACCGGAAGCAAGGCGCCGATCGAGTTCCGTCCGTTGCCGGAGGACGATCCGAAGATCCGCCGCCCGGACATCTCGAAGGCCAAGGCGCTCCTCGGGTGGGAGCCGAAAGTCCCGCTCGAAGAGGGATTGCAGCGTACGATCAATTACTTCAGGAGCGTCGTGACATGAAACGCGTACTACTCGGATTCGTCGCAGGATTCATCGCCACTCTCGTTTTCCATCAGATCGCATTGCAGCTTCTGCACATGGCCGGCATGGCGCCGAACGCGGCGTGGCCGATGAAGCCGGTGCCGCCGTTCGGCGTCCCGGCCGTGATCTCGCTCGCGTTCTGGGGCGGCGTGTGGGGCGCAATCCTCATCCCGATCATCGCCAGCCGCCGCGGCGGTGCGTACTACGCGCTGGCCATCGTTCTCGGCGCACTTCTGCCGACGCTCGTCGCGTGGTTCATCGTCGCGCCGCTGAAGCACCAACCAATCGCATCGGGGTGGAACCCGAAGAGGATGATGATTGGGCCGATTGTGAATGCGGCGTGGGGGTTTGGTACGGCGGTTTTGTATCGCCTTTTTGAGAGGATGAGATGAAGTTCGAAGTTCTAAGTTCGAATTTCGAATGAAGAATTGGAATCGCGGTCGGCCGTGCTTCTTAATTCTCAATTCGAACTTCGAAATTCGAAATTCAGGTTTTATCTGACAATCGTTTCTTCCCGTCGCGGCCCGGTCGAAACAATCGTGACCTTCGCCCCGGTCTCATCCTCGACATACCGAACGTAATCCTTCGCCTGTTCCGGCAGCTCGTCGTATGACGTCATCCCCACGGTCGAACGGCGCCACCCTTTCACTGTTCGATACTCGGGCTGGAAATCGTTGTGCTGGACGGCGAACGCGGGGAAAGTCTTCCACGTCGTGCCGCGGACTTTGTAGCCGGTACAGATGGGAATCTCTTCGAAGTCGTCGAGCACGTCGAGCTTCGTCAGCGCGATGCTGTCGATGCCGTTGATCATCACCGAAGTCCGCACGACGGGCAGGTCGAGCCAGCCGGTGCGGCGGGGACGTCCCGTCACCGTGCCGAATTCGTTTCCGCGCGCACGCAGATGCTCGCCGTGCGCGTCGTTGAGCTCCGTCGGAAAATCGCCGCCGCCGACGCGCGTTGTGTACGCCTTCACGACACCGATGACCTGATGGATGTGTTTCGGCGCGATGCCGAGGCCGGTGCAGACACCGCCGACGACGGTGTTCGAGGACGTGACGAACGGATACGTCCCGTGATCGACGTCGAGCATCATTCCCTGCGCCCCTTCGAACATCACCGATTTGCCGGTTCGGATCTGTTCGTTGATGAGGACGGTGCCGTTCGTAATGCGCGACGCCAGCACTTCGCCGTAGCGGACATACGCGTCGACGAGCTCTTCGGGCTTGAAACTCTCTTTGCCGTAGAACTTCAGGACCGCGTTTTTTTCAGCGCACGTGAACTCGACCTTCTCGCGCAGAAAGTCGGGATCGAGCAGATCGGCGATGCGGACGCCGTAGCGGCTGACTTTGGTCTCGTAAGCCGGCCCGATGCCGCGACCCGTCGTCCCGATCTTCGCCTTGCCGGCCGACTCTTCCCGGGCGAGATCGAGCGCCTTGTGATACGGCAGGATCACGTGAGCGGACTCGCTGATCTTGAGGTTTTCTTCGATCCGCACGCCCATCGCGCGCAGCTTCTCGATCTCTTCGAGAAGCGCTTCCGGATCGATCACCATCCCGTTGCCGAGGATGCAGAGGATGTCGGGGTGGAGGATGCCGGAGGGGATGAGGCGCAGTGCGAAATGCTGATCGGCGAACTTCACCGTGTGGCCGGCGTTGTGGCCGCCCTGATAACGCGCGACGACGTCGAATCGCTCGCAGAGCAGGTCGACGATCTTGCCTTTGCCCTCGTCGCCCCACTGCGCGCCGATCACCGCGACGTTGCGAATTTTGTCCGGCATTTCGGTCGCGGAGACTAGCACATCGTGAGTGGAGGACAGGCGCCGCCGCCTGTCCCCTCCCACAACTATTTCGTCGTCGCGGCCGGCACCGGATACGATAGCTCCGGCCGGAAGCGGGCGTCCTTCACTTCGTATTTGCGTGTGTTCATCATCGCGCGCGCCTGCAGCGGCCGTACGTCGGCGCCCAGGATCGCGTTGATGCGCTCTTCTTCGTTGTAGTAATCGGCAGCGCTTTTCGCGGGTACCGAAACGATCAGCAGCGGCAGGTCGTTGCCACTGGCGGCGATGAACACGTTGAACGGATCGGGGACGTTCTTCGAACGAAACAGCGCGGCGTAGTCCCTCGCCACCTGTTCGACGTCTTCCTGCGCCTTCGAGGCGTCGAGGTAATAGAACGCCCAGTGATTGAATCGGACATCCGCCTGTGCCACGCGAGGAGTGGCGGGGACGTACGACAGATCCGGGCGGCGCATGACGACAAATTCGTTGTACGACGACATGGTCGCGTTGCTGCGGCTCATGATGTCTTTCCAGCGATCCTTGCCGAGAGCCTGTGCCATCGTCATGAACCCCTGGTTGATCGCGTCGATGCCGCCGAAGTTCGGGATGGGCACGATGTAAACGTAGTGAAAGTCAGTCGTCGTGTAGAGGCTCATGCCCATCACTTTCGGATCGGCGTTTTTCTCCGTGAACGCGCTGAGCATTTCGCGCGAGATGCTCTCGTACTGCATGAGCATCGACGGCTTCGCTACTTCCTCATGGATGAGGTAGAACTCCGGCTTCGGCGCCGCCGGGGCCATCTGGCCGAAAACGGATACCGCGAAAAAGAGCAGACACAGAGACGCCAGGACTCTTTTCATACTTTCTCCTTCTGAATTGTCGGGAGCGCGCAGTCTACCGCACGACGGTGTGGAAATTGCTGCGTTGAAGGCACGGCGCTATAGTGAACGTCAGAGGAGGATGGAGGCGATGGATACGCAGAAGATCACCGCGGTTCCCCAGCCGATCTACTCCCCGGCACCGATTCCCGCCGAGCAGTTCGTTGACGGCATCAAGCGCCTGTCGGAAGGGATCATCACCAAGCAGAAGATCTATGACTACCTCGTCGCCTACGAAATCCGCGCCGAGGATCTGGAGAAGTACAAGCTCTGGATGCCGAACAGGCATACGCGGAACAAGATCTTCCGCAACGATCTGATCGAAGTCATGCTCATCTGCTGGCCCATCGGCGCGATCACGCCGCTGCACACGCACAACGGTCAGCTGGGCTGGATGTCGATGATCGAGGGACGGCTGATCGTCGAGAACTACAAGAAAGTCATGTGCAACAAGCCCGAGAACCAGCAGGTCGTCGGAATGGACTGCCTGGCCGGCGCGACGCAGATCGAGATGCAGCACCTCAACAACGAGCTCGCCGTCCCCGGCGGACCGCTGAACACTGTCGACAAGACACAGACGATCCACCGCATCAAGAATCTCGTCGAGTGGAATCAGCCCGCGATCAGCATGCACGTCTACTCGAGGCCGATCGATTCCGCCGTCGTGTTCGACATCGAGAACCAGCGGTGTTTCCGGCGGGACTTGAAGTACGACAACGAATAGATGTCACTGATCTCAACCCTAAAAACCGAGCTCGATCAGATGGCCGCGGCGGGCACCATGAAGCGCGAGCTTCTGATGAAGTCCGCTCAGGGCCCTGTCGTCGAAGTCGAAGGCAAGGGCGAGGTCATCATGCTGACCTCGAACAACTACCTCGGACTGGCCGACCATCCCCAGATCGTCGAGGCGGCGGAGAAGGCGGAACGCGATTACGGTTACGGGCTGGCGTCCGTCCGATTCATCTGC
>DASVHS010000012.1:0-2181 GCA_036382495.1 Thermoanaerobaculia bacterium
GTGATCGACGACGCCATCAAGTCGGCGCAGGCGGAGACGAAGAAGAAAATCGACATCGAAGAGATTCCGCTCGACGACCCGGAAGTGTTCCGCCTTTTCCAGGAGGGGCGTGCGAAGGGCGTATTCCAGTTCGAGTCGGGCGGCATGGTCGACCTGCTGCGCAAATCGCGGCCGACGCGGTTCGAGGATCTCGCCGCGCTCAACGCGCTCTATCGCCCCGGCGCGCTCGACGCGGGCATGGTCGACGAGTTCGTCCGCCGCAAGAACGGTTCATCGAAGGCGAAGTTTCTCGTCCCGGCGATGAAGGAGATCCTCGAAGAAACTTACGGCGTCATCGTCTACCAGGAGCAGGTCATGCAGATCGCGCAAGCGGTCGCCGGCTACTCCCTCGGACAAGCCGATCTGCTGCGCAAGGCGATGGGCAAGAAGGACGCGGAGATCATGGCCGCGGAGCGCGACAAGTTCGTCTCCGGCGCCGCCGCGAACGGATACGAGAAGAAAAAAGCGAACGAGATCTTCGACTACATCGAGCCGTTCGCGCGCTACGGATTCAACAAGTCGCACTCCGTCGCATACGCGCTCGTCGCGTATCAGACGGCGTGGCTCAAGGTTCATTACCCGCGACATTTCATGGCTGCGCTGATGACGTCGGAGATGGACAAGACCGAGAACGTCGTCAAGTTCATTCACGAGACGTCGCAGATGGGCATCAAGGTCCTCCCGCCCGACATGAACGAGTCGAACTACTCCTTCACCGTCGTCGGCAACGACATCCGCTTCGGCCTCGGCGCGGTGAAGGGCGTGGGCGAGAGTGCCATCGAGTCGATCCTCGAGGCGCGCCGGCACGTCGGACGATTCAAGTCGCTGATGCAGTTCTGCGAAGAAGTCGATCTGCGCGCGTGCAACAAGAAAGTGCTCGAGGCGCTGGTGAAGTCGGGCTCGTTCGACTTCATCGGACTAACGCGGAAGGCACTGTACGAGCAACTCGAGCCGACCGCCGACTCTGCGCAGCGCGACAAGGAAGCGAAGGAAAAAGGGCAGGAGAGCCTCTTCGGCATGCTCGGTGGAGGACAGGCGCCCACGCCTGTCCCGGACAGCCGAGGGCGGCTGTCCTCCACGGAATGGCCGGACGAGGAAATGCTGCGCTACGAAAAGGAAACACTCGGCTTCTATGTGTCCGGACATCCGCTCAACAAGTACTCGAATGAGCTGAAGATCTTCTCGAACGCGAACACCGAGACGCTCTATCAGTTCATCGATGAGACGGTGAACATCGGCGGTATCGTGTCGCAGATCAAGCGCTCGAAGATCAAGAAGGGGCCGAACGAAGGGAAGCTGATGGCGAAGTTCGTCCTCGACGACCAGTTCGGCAGCGTCGACGTCGTCGTGTTCAGCGATCTTTATTCGAAATACGTGAAGTGGCTCGACAACGGCGTCGCGGTTCTGCTCACCGCCGCGGTGAAGGACACCGGCGGCATGACGACCGGGCGGAGCGCTTCGCTGCAATCGGCGGAGCAGAACGCGCAGCGGATCGACGACGAATACGGCGGCCATCCCGAGGAGCGGCCGAGGATCTCGGCGTATGAGATCCGGGAAGAGGACGTGGAGGACGATCGCGACCCGAAGGAGATCGAGCGCGAAAAGTACGGCGATCGGAAAGAGAATCTGGATCTCTTTGGTGGAGGACAGGCGCCCCCGGCTGTCGTGGATGAAGAAGTTGAAGATGAGAAACGCGAGGCGTCGTTCGCGTCGCACGCGGCATCGTTCTCCGAGTCGCCGATCACGCCCGAGCTCAATGCGCTGGAGATCGTGCCGCTGGACGGCATCCGCGACAAGAAGGTGAAGGAAATCGCTCTCGAAGTTCCCTACACGCGGATGAGCGATGAAACGGTGAAGAAAATCCGTGAGATCGTCGAAGAACACGCCGGTGACGTGCCGGTGACCGTGACGCTGCTCGATGTTCCGGAGCACGGCGAGCTGCGTCTCAAGATCAACCATCATTTCCGCGTGCAGCCCGGTCCCGCGCTCAACACGGCGCTGCAGCAGGTCCATGCGAGTCCGCGCTATGTCTTCTAATCCGATCCAGACGTTCGAGAATCACACCCGCTGGCATCCCGTCGTGCATTTCTTCATTCTGCCGGTCACCTCGATCAATGCCATCGTCATGATCGTGGTCGCCGT
>DASVHS010000013.1:0-1556 GCA_036382495.1 Thermoanaerobaculia bacterium
AGGGACAAGGCTATGTCTTCAGCCGGCCGGTGTCCGCCAGGGACATTCCAGCGATGATCCGCAAGGGATATGCGACTCGCCCGATTCAGCGGAAGAACAAAAAGACGCTCACGATGTCTCGTCGTCCGGCGCCGATCGAAGCTCCGACGACCGATGAAGACTTGTGAGCATACAATCCGGCGCTTCCATGGCTCACTCCAGCGCTCTCATGAACTTCTTTCCCGCCTGGAACGCGTCCCTCAATGCCCTCTCCGGCATCCTTCTGCTCTGCGGGTACATCAACATCCGCCGCGGGCGGATTCAGGTTCACAAACGTTTCATGCTGTCGGCGTGCATCTCGTCGCTCGTGTTTCTCGTCTCGTACGTGACGTACCACTGGTTGCGGCACGGCATCGTGACTCGATTCGCGGGCACGGGCGCGATCAAAACGTTCTACTTCACGATGCTGACGACGCACACGATCCTCGCCGTCACGATCGTTCCGCTCGCGATCATCACCGTCATCAACGGGCTGCGCATGCGCGTTCCGCAGCACCGCCGCATCGCGCGATGGACGTTTCCGCTCTGGATGTACGTCAGCGTCACCGGCGTGCTCGTCTACTTCTTCCTCTATCATTGGTTCCCGTCGGTGTGATGGACAAGACGACGGAACTGCTCGAGGAGCTGCGGCGGTATCGCCCGGCCGATTTGCACGAGGCGCAACATCAGCGCGCCGTCCTCGACCTTCTCTGCTACGCACCATCACCGTTCTCGCGCGATCACTTCGTGCCCGGTCACATCACCGGCAGCTGCTTCATCGTCGATCCGGCGTCGCGGCGCGTACTTCTCCATCATCACCGCCGCCTCGATCGATGGCTACAGATGGGCGGTCACGTCGAACAGGGCGAGTCGGCGATCGAAGCCGCGCTCCGCGAGGGGAGGGAGGAATCGGGCCTCGATGACCTGATCCTGTTGAATGACGGAGCGTTCGACATCGCCGTGCACGAGATCCCGGCAGCGAAAGGCGAACCCGACCACGCGCACTTCGACATCCGCTACGTCGCGCGCACTTCGCACCCCGAGTCGATCGTGATCGATCCCGGCGAATCGAAGGAGCTGGCCTGGGTCGAGCTCGACCAGGCCATCCCGCTGATGAATGAGGACGCCTCGAAACGTGCCATGCTGAAGATCAGAAAGATGATAGGCAAGTGATGGCCGAACTGAGCGAGAGCGACCTCGACCCGAATCCAATCGTGCAGTTCGAGCGCTGGTTCGCGGAGGCAAGAGCGCAGCAGCCGCATCTGCCCGAGGCGATGACTGTGGCGACCGCGTCAAGCGACGGCGTGGTGTCGGCGCGCCTGTCTCTGCTGAAGGGATTCGATCAGCACGGCTTCGTCTTCTTCACAAATTACAACAGCCGAAAAGGCGAGCAGCTCAGCGAGAATCCGCACATCGCACTCTGTTTTTTCTGGCCGGGACCCGATCGCCAGGTTCGCATCGAGGGCGCCGCCGTCAAGGTCACCGAGGAAGAGTCGGATGCGTACTTTGCGACGCGGCCGCGGGGAAGTCAGCTCGGA
>DASVHS010000014.1:0-2194 GCA_036382495.1 Thermoanaerobaculia bacterium
GACGGTCCGGATGAGCACTTCTTCGAGCTTCGACACGTACTTGCGCACGTCGCGATTGCCCTCGCCGAGATGAAGGATGGGATAGCCGACGATCTGGCCGGGACCGTGGTACGTAATGTCGCCGCCGCGTGTGGTCTCGAAGTAGCGAACGCGCTCGCGGCGCAGGACATCGGGCGATGCCAGGAGATTCGCAGAATTGCCGCTGCGGCCGATGGTGATGACCGGCGGATGCTCGAGCAGGAGCAACTGGTCGTCGATCTCGTCCTTCTGACGCATCTCGGCCAGTTTCTGCTGCAGACGCATGCCGTTCTCGTACGTCACGACATGCAGCTGATGGAGCTCACAACGCCGCATTCCAGAAACCTATAGCGTCACTCACGGCCGCCGCATTCCCTTCACGCGCTTCTGCATCTGCTTCTTCAGGGTCATGGCGTCGCGGACGACGGCGCCGTCGGTCGCCGTCTCCAGCAGCTTGTCGAGCATCTCGATGGCCTTCTTCGTCTCGCCGCGATTGGCGGCTTCGGCTGCGGCATTCAACGCTGCGATCTGGCGATTCACCTCGCCGACCTCGCGCAGATGCATGAGCTGGCGCTGCAGATCCATTTTCGCGTTCGCATCGGGGGTGTTGTCGATCAGATGCGCCAGAATCGTCGTCGCCTCGCCGATGTGATTTTGCGCGATCAGCCGGTTCATGATTGCGACCTGCTCGCGCACATATACGGCGCGCGCCGCAAAGATCGCCTGCGAAGTTCGCGCGCGTGACGAGATCTCCGCGTATAGCTTTTCCGCTGCCTCGCGATCGCCGGCACGAAGAAGAAGAGCGTACAGGTTCAGTGCGACGTCGTAACGGTTCGGCCGCAGCTCCCGCGCGCGACGGAGCGCATCGATTCCAGGACGGACCTCGGACTCGACGAGATAGCTCGTGCCGATCACCGCGTTCGCGCGCGCGGCATCACCACCCGACGTGAGTGCATCCCTTGCCAGCTGTCGGGCCCGACGAAATCGCGGCGCGGCGTCGTCCTCGACTTCCACCGTTCCGCTGAACGGCCCGATCGCGTTGCCGAGAAGTGATTCGGCGAAGTCGAGGCTGATGCCGGGATCCTTCGGCGTCAGTTGCAGCGCCTGTTCATACAGCTTCGTGGCCTCGCCGTACTTCTTCTCCTTCGCTCGCAGTGCCGCGATCGCGCCGATCGCATGCCCATTTTGCGGATCGTCATGGACGACCGAGTCGAGGAAGCGTTCGGCGTCGTGTCGCGTCGCCTCGAATCCGCCGAGGAATGTCGCGAGCTCGATGATTGCGGTGTCGCGTGTGATCGGTTCGATCACCGGGTCGGCGCTTCGGGTCACGTTCACCGTGACGCGTGACTGGGGCCGCATCTGCGCGCTGTCGAGGCCGCGTTCGATCAGGACCGGGTCGATGTGATACTCGCGCCGCAGCGCCTCGCTGGAGTCGGCGCCGTGATCGATATCATCGAGAAACCTGTAGAACGCCGCGGTGTTCGCGCGCATCATCCAGTCGACGACGGACCACGATTCCGCGTAGAAGAATCCACTCGCTCCGATGTCGCTCCCGGGCTGAACGGCGAAGAGACGCTGGATCGGAATCATTGGCTGGTTCCGCATCGCGAGGTAGCGCTCGTTGATGCGGCCGCCGATGCGCACGGCGCCCTTCAACACGATCGCAGTGCTGAAGTAGTCGGCCATCCCTTCTTCCAGCCAGAGCGGGAGTTTCGTTCCGCTGTTCGCGAGCAAGTTGTGCACGAGCTCATGAAACACGGTGCGATCCGCATCTGTCCGCGACGCGTCCACCAGCATCGTTCCGACTCCCTCGGGGTTTGTGACGAATGCGCCCGGTGCGGCCGGCCGGCCGATGATCAAGTCGAAGTACGGGAGTCCGTCACGCGTCCTGGCGAAGAGAATGAGCCGCGTCAGGTCGCTTTCAGAAGCGAGATGCGGATCAAGCTGGCGGAGAGCAGCGGCGACCATCTCCAGCCCGTCGACGACGTCGCGCGTACGCCGCGCTCCGGCCGAGCTGATCGTCAGAAAATGCGCGGATCGCGCGCGAACCCATTGCTGTTTCGGCGCGGGGACCGCCAGCTGGGCGTGCGCCGTCGCAGCGAAGAACACCCACGTGATCAGATACACGCTACATCGTAAACTGCCCGTCCTCGATCACTGATTTCAAATGGGCCAT
>DASVHS010000015.1:0-12669 GCA_036382495.1 Thermoanaerobaculia bacterium
CTTTGAATACGAATTTCGTTTTTGGGTCGTATTTCGTGGCGAACGAAAGGTTGTAGTTCTTCGTGTCAGTGTTGCCGCTGGTTAACGCGAGGCCGGCGCCGGCGCTGGTCGTCCAATCCTTCTGCGCGGCGGGTGCGTCGGCTGCGCGGACACTGATCGCGGCAAGAAGAATCGCGATGAGCAGCAGAGTTGATCGCATGCTCAGATGTTGTCGACGATATATCTCGCGAACTCGGACGTCTTCACCTTCGTCGCGCCCTGCATCAGGCGCTCGAGGTCGTACGTCACCTTCTTCTGGCCGATCGTCTTCGAAAATCCTCGTTCGATTGCGTCGGCGGCTTCGTGCCACTTCATGTGCCGCAACATCATGACGCCCGACAGGATCAGCGAGCCGGGATTGATCACGTCCTGATCCGCGTACTTCGGTGCGGTGCCGTGCGTCGCTTCGAACACCGCAATCTCGTCGGATTCGTTCGAACCGGGCGCGATACCGAGGCCGCCGACTTGCGCAGCGAGGGCGTCGGAGAGGTAGTCGCCGTTGAGATTCGTCGTGGCGATGACCGAGTAATCGGCGGGACGCAGCAGGACCTGCTGGAACATGTTGTCGGCGATCCGGTCCTTGATGACGATCCGACCTTTGGCCCCCTGCGCTGCCACCTCCGACTCCGGGATCGTGGCGTCACCGAACTCCTCACGCGCAATCTGGTAGCCCCAGTCTTTGAACGCGCCTTCGGTGAACTTCATGATGTTGCCCTTGTGGACGAGCGTCACCGAGTCGCGCTTCGTCGCGATCGCGTATTCGATCGCCTTGCGGACCAGGCGCTTCGATCCGAACTCCGAGATCGGTTTGATTCCAATCGCAGACTGCTCGCGAATTTTCGTCGTCGCGTGCTGTTCGAGGTTGTTGATGAAGCCGATGATCTGGTTCGCGCCTTCTGAATTCGCCGGCCACTCGATTCCCGCGTACACGTCTTCGGTGTTCTCGCGAAAAATCACCATGTCGACTTTTTCCGGCTCTTTGACCGGCGAAGGAACACCGGTGAAGTACCGGACCGGCCTCACGCACGCGTAAAGATCGAGAATCTGCCGCAGCGTGACGTTGAGCGAGCGGATCCCGCCGCCGACCGGTGTGCTCAGCGGACCTTTGATCGAGACGCGGTACTTTGAGAGCGCGTCGAGCGTGTCCTTCGGCAGGACCTCGCCGAATTTCACGGTCGCTTTGTCGCCCGCGTAGACCTCGTACCATGCGATCTTGCGCTTCGTGCCGTACGTCTTCTTCAGCGCGCCGTCGATGACGACCCGCGTGGCCCGCCAGATGTCAGGCCCGGTTCCGTCACCTTCGATGAATGGAATGATCGGGTCGTCGGGAATGATGAGACGTCCGTCTTTGAAGTCGATCCGCGTGCCGCTGGCCGGTTTGGCGAGGCGTTCAGTCGTTGCCATGTCGCGCGCGAATTTATGCGAAACAGGGTCAGGCCGCAATGAGCGAGCGAAGAAGACCGATATTCACGCGATCGGATTCGGTCTCGACCGTTTTCGGCGTCTCGATCAACTTCGGGATCCGCGCAAACCGCGGGTCATTGAGAACGAAGGCGAACGCGTCGACTCCGATCAGGCCTTTGCCGATGTGCTCATGGCGATCGACGCGGCTTCCCAGGGGCCTTTTCGAGTCGTTGAGATGAAATGCGCCGACGTTTTCGATCCCGGCGTGCGCGTCGAGTTGCTCGATCGTGCGTTCATAGCCGTCGCGCGAGCGGATGTCGTAGCCGGACGCAAAGATGTGGCACGTGTCGATGCAGGCCCCGACGCGCGCGGGGTCGTCGACGCGATCGAGGATCTTTCCGAGCTCTTCGAACGAACAGCCGAGACATGAACCCTGGCCGGCCGCCGTCTCGAGGAGCGTAACGACCTTGTGATCAGGAATCTGCGCGTGGATCTGATCGAGCGACCGGGCGATCTGGTCGAGCCCGTGGTCAACGCCTGCGCCCATGTGCGCACCCGGGTGAAGAACGACCGCGTGAATGCCGAGCCGCTCGGCGCGATCGAGTTCGTCGACGAGCGCAGCGATCGATTTTCGATGAAACTCTTCGTTCGTCGTCGCCAGGTTGATGAGATACGACGCGTGGGTGAGCACCGGCTTCACGCTGCGCTTCTCCGCAAACTCGGCGCAGATTTCCGGCGTCAGCTCCTTGCCTTTCCACTGATTCGAGTTCTTCGCGAACAGCGCGACCGCCGACGCGTCGATCGCAGCGGCGCGATCCCACACCGTCGGCAGGCCGCCCTTCGTCGAAAGGTGCGCGCCGATGAGATCGCCCGAGTTTTTCGGGAACTGGAAGCGGTTTTTCCGGGCCATTTGAACGCGGTGGAGAACGCGGAACGCGCCCCATTTAGCGCAATCGGAAATTCACCGTCACCGTGTAGTACACGTCGATCGGCTCGCCGCGGTACGTCGCCGGGCGGAAGCGCCACTGCTCGACCGCTTCCTTCGCCGCTTCGCCGAGTCCGTACGACAGGTTTTTGATGATCTCGACGTTGTCGATCGACCCGTCTTTTCGCACGACTCCGCGGATGACGACGGCGCCGCCGACATTCGAAGCGCGCGCAAGCGCCGGATATCGCGGAATGACCCTCGCCAACTCCTCCGGCTGCGTTCCGCCGGGCGGAACTGCGGAATAGACGCCGGTGCGATTGACCTCGTCAGCCGGCTGCGTGATGGGCGGCTCGGGCGGATTGGACGCTGTCGGCGGCGCCGGCTGTTCGCTCGTGGTCGTCGTGGCGGGAACGGCGGTGTCCGTTGCGGTCGGCGCTTCCGACGTCGTGGCGACGTTGAGTTGCGGCGATCCCGACGCGGTCACGTCGATGTGGTCGATGTCCGCATACGCGATCTGATCGTTGTATTCGATCGCGTAGAAGTCATGATCGCGCGTGTAGACGCGGACGGCGGTTCCGGCCGGAAGCTCCCCGACCAGGGGATAGAAAATCCCCGGTCCTGCGTAGAGCTGAGCGCGTTCGGTGCTGACGCCGGCGAGCACCGGCAGCTTGCGGATCGCCGCGTATCGGGCGAGACGCCCCTCACGCTCGCCGGTGCGTTCGAGATTGGCGCGCTCGGCCCAACCAGCGAGGCCGTCGTTCGTCTGCACGCGCACCCACGCGCCCTGGTCCTCGAGCATCTGCAGTTGCTCGCCATTCGTCGCGGTCGCCACAACCGCAGCTCTCGCGTTCGCCTCGGTTCGAATCCGAATCCGAAGCGGGAGCACCGTGACGGTCTCCGCCGCCGCCGGCTGATTCGACTTGCGATTGCCGGCTTTAACGATGACCAGCGCGAGCAGCGCGAAGAAGATGACGCCGAGGAGGATGACGACGAGGAGACCGCGGGTGTGCCGGGTCTGGGGGTCCGTCAACGCTTCCGGTCCTTCATCAGCGTGACCATGATTGCCTTCTGCACGTGCAGGCGGTTCTCCGCTTCATCGTAAATGACCGAGCGCGGCGAATCGATCACGCCGGCCGATACTTCTTCTCCTCGATGCGCGGGAAGGCAATGCATGAAGATCGCTTCCTTTTTCGCCATCGACATGACGCGATCGTCGATCATCCAGCCTTCGAAGTCGCGGCGGCGCTTTTCGGCCTCGTCTTCCTGTCCCATCGAAGCCCACACATCGGTCTCGACGATGTCGGCGTCTTTCACGGCCTCTTCGATGGACGTCGTGACGAGCAATTTGGTTCCGGCCGTTCTGGCATCCTCTTCGGCCGCTGCGACGACGCTCAGGTCGGGTGCGTAGCCCTTCGGCGTCGCGATCGCGATATGCATTCCGACTTTCGGCGCGCCGAACATCAGCGAGTGGGCCATGTTGTTGCCGTCGCCGATATACGCAATCTTGCGTCCCTTCAGACTGCCGAACTTCTCCCACGCGGTGAAGTAGTCGGTCATGACCTGACACGGGTGCGAGAGGTCCGTCAGTCCGTTGATGACCGGAACGCTCGCGTATTCGGCGAGATCGGTGACGGTCTTGTGCGCGAACGTGCGCGCCATGATGCCGTCGACGTATCGCGACAGGACTTTCGCGGTGTCGTCAATCGGCTCGCCGCGGCCGAGCTGGATGTCGCGCGACGAGAGGAACAGCGCGTGACCGCCCAGCTGGAACATGCCCACTTCGAACGAGACGCGTGTGCGCGTCGACGACTTCTCGAAGATCATGGCCAGCGTCTGGCCCTCGAGCGCGTCGCGATACTTCTTCGGCGTCGCCTTGATGTCGCGGGCCAGCTCGAACATCTGCATCACTTCGGCGGCGGTGTAATCGTGAATTTCGATGAAGTCTTTGTGTCGCATTGAGGGAGGGATTCTAGACGAGAGCGTAGGTCCCGTCCGTCTCATGCACTTTTCCTTCCTCGATGAGCTTGATCAGGTGCGCGCTGATCTGGGTTTCCGCCGCGCCGCGCAGGCGCGGGTCGAGGTCGCGATAGATGACTTCCCGCAGCTTCGGGATGGTCGTTGCGCCGGCGCGCATCGCGGCGATCACCTGCCGCTCGCGCTCGAGGCGATGGGCTGTGTAGTCGTCGATGACAGCGATTGCGTCGTCGCGCGTCGGTCCGTGGGCGGGGTGAATCCGCCGCGGATTGCGAGAGCGGAGCAGGTGAAGCGAGGCGATGTAGTCGCGCATGCTGCCGTCCGGCGGAAAAATCGCAGTCGTGCCGAAGCCGAGGATCGTGTCGCCGCTGAAGAGGTCGTGGTCGCTGGTGAAGAAGCAGACATGTTCCCGCGTGTGGCCGGGCGTGGCGATCACTTCGAGGCGATCACCTTCGACGTCGATGGTGTCGCCGTGCTCGAGACGGCGAGCAACCTGTGAATCCTCGAGCACTCCGTCCGGAGCGAATATTTTCGCGCCCGTCGCCTGCTGCAACGGAATCGCCGCCGGCGCATGATCGCCGTGTCGATGCGTGACGAGAATCGTCCGCAGCTTCGGCATCGCCTGAATAATCGACTGAATGTGCGAGTCGATGATCGGACCGGGGTCGATCACCGTGGTTTCGCCGAGGAGATACGTGCGCGTGCCGTCGAGGGTGAACGGTCCGGGGTTCGGAGCGGTGATGCTGCGGATGTTCACGGCAGCACCGGCCGGTTGTTGACGAGAATCGGCTCGACGCTTTTGATCTCGGCACCGCGCCGCGACGCAAGCAGAGTATCGACCGAGGTCGCATCCGCGATCGCTTCGAGGTTCTTGATCGTCGGGAAGACCATAGGAAATTCTTTGCGTCTCGCCAGCACCTCCCGCGGCGCCATCCACACATGATCGACCGCCTCGGCCGCCTGCAGTTTCACGACGACGTCACGCGGCACGGACGCAAGAAAAAACCAGGTGTCGAATCGTTTCGGCAAACCGGCGGGCGTGACCCAGCGCGACGTCGGAACGAGCTCGCCCGCAAGGCGGATCGCCGTTTCTTCGAACACTTCGCGAATCGCGGCATTGCGTGCGGCGTCGAGCGTGTCCGGCTCGCCGTCTTCCGGATCGACCGCGCCGCCGGGGAACACCCACGCGCTCGGAACGAACGAGCTGTTCTCGTGACGCTGGATCATCAGGATTTCGAGCGGCGAATCGCGAAGGACGAGCACGCTCGCCGCGAGAATCGGCTCGACGATCAGCACTTCGCGCCCTGCCAGCCCACCCACTCTTCTCCGCCCGGTCCGCGTTCCTTTTTCCAGATCGGCACCGTCTCTTTGATGCGATCGATCAGCAGACGTGACGCTTCGTACGCTTCGGCGCGATGCGGCGACGTGCAGACGATCACGATCGACGCGTCACCGACGCGTAGATGGCCAAGACGATGGATCACGCCGATGGCGACGTCGGAAAGTTGCGAGCGGACGTCGTCGATGATTTTCGAGATTTCCTTCTCGGCCATCGGCCGGTAGGCGTCGTAGAAGATCGACTGGACTGCTTTTCCTTCGTGATGATCGCGCACGACTCCTTCGAACACGATGCAAGCGCCATCAGAGGGTCGCATCGTCCGGCGGGCCAGGTCCGCGGAGTCGATCGTGCTATCGGTGAGGTAGCTCATCCGCCGGCCACAGGTGGGATGAACGCAAGTTCGTCGCCGTCGCGCAGGACAGTCTCGGCGCTCGCGTACGTCTCGTTGACCGCGATCATCGGCGGTTTCCGGTAGTCTGCGAGCTGCACATACTGTTCGCGCAGCGACTGCCACACCTCGCCCGCGCGCGCACCGTCTCGCAGCGACACCTCGACTTCGCTCTTTCCGGTGATGTCGCGCAGGACCGCGAAGTAGAGGAGGCGGATATTCATGCCGCGATTTTATAATCCCGGGGGAGCCAGAAGATGACCTTCGTGCCGGATATGACCGTCGAGCAGGCGCTCGCGCTGCACCCTGCGGCCAAATGGGTGTTCGCGGCGTATCACATCGGCGGCTGTTCAGGTTGCGCGATGTCAGAGGAAGAGACGCTCGAGCAGGTCGCGGCGGGCTATCAGTTGCCGCTCGAGAACCTCATCAACGATCTCAACGCGCTCCTCCCCTCTTGACGCGCGGCGCCGCCGAGCGGCTCACGCTGTCGCTGGTCATCGTCGCGGTCGTGCTCGCTGCCGGTATCACCCGAATTGCCGACCTCGACTTCTGGTGGCAGCTCAAGGCGGGGCAGCTCGTCGCCACGACGGGCACGGTTCCCCGAACCGATGTCTTCAGCTACACCGCATTCGGCCACGAGTACATCGATCACGAATGGCTGTTTCAACTGACGCAGTACGCGGCGTGGAGTGTCGCCGGACCGCTGGGCATCGCGTTGTTGAAGTGTCTGATCGTCGCTGCGACGCTCGTTCTGGTCGCCTTGTACGCCGTGCGGCGTGGCGCCGACCCGCTCGTTGCGGGCGGACTGACTTTGCTCGCGATCGCCGGCGGGATTACGCGGATCATCGAGCGGCCGGAGCTTTTCAGCACGCTGTTCGCCGTGATCACGTTCGTGCTCGCCGATTCCTATCTGCGCA
Source organism: Thermoanaerobaculia bacterium (assembly GCA_036382495.1). GTDB lineage: Bacteria > Acidobacteriota > Thermoanaerobaculia > Gp7-AA8 > Gp7-AA8 > DASVHS01. Next base: position 6,990 of record DASVHS010000015.1, read on the forward strand.
CGCGTGACTGGCGATTCCTGATTCCGCTGCCCCTGCTCTGCGCGGTGTGGGCAAACGTGCACGCGGCCGTGATTGTGGGACTGGTCATTCAGGTCCTGTTCGTTCGCTCGATGCCGCAGGTCGCGGCGGTCGTGGCATCGGTTGCCGCAAGTTGTATCAATCCGTTCGGGTATCGCGTGCTCACGGTTCCGTTCGAGCTGACGCGGATCATCGACTCGGGACTCCTCAACAACGAGGAATGGCGGCATCCGACGCTGATCAAGACGCCGTTCTACTTTGTGGCGCTGGCGATCACTCTGGCGTGGATCGCGGCTTCTCTGTGGAGATCGCGGGCTGAAGCCCGCGGCCACACAGGGGCTCACATTCTGGTCGCGCTCTTTCTTGCGTACATCTCGCTCAAGTACATCCGTAACGTTGGGTTGTTCTGCACCTTTGTTCCGTTGGTTGTCGGCGACCTGGCAGTTCGGTTTCGAAGGGCGATCGCCGCTCTCGGTGCGATCGCGGTCGCAATCATTCTCACGATCTACTTTCCTTTCGAACATGGGATTGGCGAGGCCTCGTATTTCCCCGACGGCATCGTGCGTTTCGTGAAGCAGCGCGATCTCCGCGGCCACATGCTCAACAGCTACTCGTTCGGCGGGTATCTCATCTGGAACCTTTTCCCCGAGCGTCGCGTCTTCATCGACGGCCGCAACGAGGTCTATCTCCCGTTGCTTGAGCGGCTCAAGGCTTCCAAGGCGGACAGCCGTGCCTGGAACGCGCTCCTGCGCGACGAGCAGATCGAGTACGCACTCCTCGAATACGTCGACGACCTTGACCGCGTGACGACGTTCGATTCGTCTGGCAGAGTGACGGCGGGCTTTGCGCCGATCACGGTCACCCGGTTTCCACGCGCGCGATGGGCGCTGCTGTACTGGGACGACGATGGAATGGTCTTCGTGAAGCGCAACGGCGCGAACGCGATTGGCGGTGAGTACACCTCGGTGTTCCCGGAAGGACGCGGCTTCCAGCACGATCTCGTTGCGCGGGGAGCGATCGACCGCTCCCGCGCGATCGCGGATCTGCAACGAAAGATTGGCGAGGATCCGAATTGCCGGCGGGCGAAGATGCTGCTGGCGAGCCTGAATCAGAATCGATAGCGGATGCCGACGGTCGTGTGCACGTTGCGTGTTCGCGGGATCTGCACGTGCGAGAGGCCGCCGGCGGAAAATTCCGAGCGCTTGAACGGTGACGTCGTGGTGATGTCGGCGATCTGCCCTTCGATCGCAAAACGGTGCGACCATTGCCAGTCCACTCCGCCGCCGATCGCGGCGCCCCATCGCTCGCGGCTGCCCGTGAAAGGGCTGAGGGTCGACGTCGAATTCGAACGGCGCGTGATGTCGTAGATCGCATACGCCGGTCCGCCCATGACGTGGAAGCGGAACGTGCCGCGCGGATTCAGCCGGATCACGAGAGGTGTCGTAAACGTGCCGGCGTTGATCGTTCCAGCGTCGAGTGCAACCCCGCCGGACGAGCTTCCTTTGACTGCGAGCGGCGCGTGCGTGAACGTGCCTTCGAGGCGAATCGCGAATCGATCTCCGCCCAGGTTGCGCTCGATGTCGACGGAGAGGCCGGCTCGAGTCGATGCCGACAATCGCGTCGTCTGCTGACCCGAGGCGCCTTCGTTTCCGGTCTGCAGCGTGCGTCTGACGAAATCGCCAAAGACGAATGGACCTGTGCCCGCGCCGAAGCTCCAGTTCGAGGCGCGCACCGGAGAGGCGGCGAGGATGCAGACGGCAAGAACGAAAGATTTCTTCATGGCCGTTAGTCAGTTTTGCAACCACGGCGCCAAATGAGGAAAAAGTTGCCGTGCGGAGCGCATGCACCAATTTTCACAAGCGAACCGCCGGAAGTCGCTTGTTAGCTGTAATTTCAATGGTTGCGCTCGGTTGCGCCGGACGCAAAACCAATGCTTTCTGACCGTTAATCAATGTTGGCCCACATCTAGCAAGGGTGCGGGTCACGATGAAAGGAGGTTTCGACTAGCGATAGTTGGAACCACGAGCGCGAATCCAGCCTATGTAGTTCGCGCTGAGTGGCTGCTGCGGGCTCCCTCCTTGACTATTGGACCGATTTTGGACGATTTAATCACTTAGCTTCCTTGAACCCCACCTACTGGCCGCAGCAGTCCAGCCCTTGACCGATGTAACACCGACGGAGCCGAAAGGCTCCGTTAGTGTTTTCAGGCGCCTATAATCCGCCGCCACTCATGGCGAAGAAGAAGCCAACGCTCTTCATCATCGACGGCTCCAACAACCTCTACCGCGCTTACTACGCGATCCGGAACCTGACGAACTCGGCCGGCTTTGCCACGAACGCCGTCTACGGTTTCACGCAGATGCTGCGCAAGCTGCTCAAGGATCACAAGCCCGACAACATCGCCGTCGCGTTCGACGAAGGCCAGGAGACCGCCCGCACCGCGCAGTTCGAGGACTACAAAAAGGACCGCAAGCCGATGCCCGACGATCTGTCGGTGCAGATCCCGCTGCTGTATGAAGTCCTCGAGGGATTTCGCATTCCGATCATCCGCTCGGTGGAGTGGGAGGCGGACGACTTCATCGGCTCGCTCGCGTGCAGCGCGCGCGAACGCGGCTACCAGGTCGTCATCGCCACGAGCGACAAGGATTTTTTTCAGCTGGTCGGTGACGGCATCTCGTTCTACCACACGGGTCGCGAGGTGATGTACGACGCCAAGAACGTCGAAGAAGTGTTCGGCCTGCCGCCCGAGAAAGTCGTCGACGTCATGGCCATCTGGGGCGATGCCATCGACAACATCCCCGGCGTTCCCGGCATCGGCGAGAAGGGCGCCAAGGCGCTGATTCAGCAGTTCGGATCGCTCGAAGGCGTCTACGAGAATCTCGACCAGATCAAACGTGCTGCGCAGCGCAAATCGCTCGAGGACAATCGAGACAAGGCATTTCTGTCGCGCGACCTCGCAAAGATCAAGTGCGATTTGAAGCTCGACACGGACTTCGATGCGCTCACGCTCGACGAACCTGATCGAGCGAAGCTGCACGACGTGTTCTCGCGGCTCGAGTTCGCATCGCTGATGCAGGAGTACCTTCCGGAGGCGCCGGCAGTCGAGAAGGATTTTCGAATCGCGGCGAGTGGGGATGACATTCGCGAGTTTGTGAGTGGAGGACAGGCAATCTCGCCTGTCCGGACAGCCGAGGCGGCTGTCCTCCACCCGCTGAGCATCTGGGTCGAATCGAAAACGCCGGATGGATTTGACGAGCCGATCGCGGCGTCACTTTCGAAACGTGCCGGCGAATCGCTGGTGATTCCGATCGACGCGTCACTCGGTGGCAACGATGATCTGCACGCCGCACTCCGCGAAGTCCTGGAGTCGGATCGCCTCTTCGTCGCCCACGACGCGAAACTGCAGATCCGCCGGCTGGACGCGGGTGGATGGCCGGTTCCTGAGCGCTGGGACGACACGATGCTGATGTCGTACGTCATCAACCCCGGATTGCCGAGTCACTCGCTCGCGAACGTCGCCCGCGATCGGCTGAAGCAGGAGATCGTGACCCGCAAGGACGTGCAGAAGACCGCGCCGCTGTTCGCGATCGACCACGAAATCGGCTCCTCCGAAATCACTCCCTACCTCCAATACCTCGGCGACAAATCGGAAATGGCGATGGCGCTGCGGGACATGCTCGAGCCCGAGGTGAAACGCGATCCGGCGGTCGGCGACATCTACAAGCGGATCGAATTGCCGCTGTCACCTGTGCTTGCCCGGATGGAAGAGCGCGGCATCCGAATCGACGTCGCGCTGCTCGCCGAGATGTCGAAGACGATGGGCGCGCAGATCGACGACCTCGAGAAACGCATCTACGCCGAGGCGGGGAACGAGTTCAACATCAACTCGCCGACACAGCTCGGCCACATCCTTTTCGAAAAGTTGAACTATCCCGTCCTCAAGAAAACGAAGACGAAGCAGTACTCGACGAATGTGGAAGTGCTCGAGGAGCTCGCCAGTCACGGCTTTCCCATCCCGCAGCTCATCCTGCAACATCGCGAGCTCCACAAGTTGAAGTCGACGTACATCGACGCGCTCCCGCAGCTCGTCGGCAGGGACGGCCGCGTGCACACGTCGTTCAATCAGGCGGTGGCGGCGACCGGACGCCTTTCGTCATCCGATCCGAATCTGCAGAACATTCCGATTCGCACGGAGCAGGGACGCGTCATCCGCAAGGCATTCATTGCGGACGAAGGCAATGTCCTCATCTCGGCCGACTACTCGCAGGTCGAGCTGCGGATCCTCGCTCACATCACTCAGGACGAGACGCTGATCGAGACGTTCCGTCGCGGCGCCGACATTCATCGCGCCACTGCGTCGAAGATCTTCAGCATTCCCGAGGAAGAGGTGACTGCGGATCAGAGACGGGCGATGAAGACGATCAACTTCGGCGTGCTGTACGGCATGTCGGCGTTCCGTTTGTCGAACGAGTTGAACATTCCGACCAGCCAGGCAAAGGATTTCATCGAGGCCTACTTCGCGCGCTATCCGAAGATTCAGGAGTATCTCGATCGTACGCTCGAGGAGGCGAGATCGACCGGCAAGGTGACGACATTGTTCGGCCGTGTGCGCTACATCCCCGAGATCCAGAACCGTTCGTTCACGGTCCGCGGAAACGCGGAGCGCATGGCGACAAACGCGCCGATCCAGGGAACCGCTGCCGACCTTCTCAAGATGGCCATGATCGCGCTCGACCAGCGTCTCGGCACGAAGGCGGGTGCCGCACGCATGCTGCTGACGGTGCATGATGAGATCGTGATCGAGGCCGCCGAGCGGAACGCGCCGGACGTGGCCGAAATCGTGAAAGACGCGATGGAAAATATCTATCCGCTCGCGGTCCCGCTGGCAGTCGATGCAAGATGGGGCAGAAGCTGGTACGACGCCAAGGACTGAGGACAACTGTTTTGAGGACTGAGTTGCGTTACGTGGTGGTGGTGGCTGTGGTCCTCGCTGCCGCGTGCAAGGGAGAGGTCCAGGAACTGAAGAAAGTCGTTCGCGTCGCGCGTCGAACCGGACCGCAGATCCCGGCGACCGTCGTCACGCTGCGCACCACTCTCCAGCCCGCGAACAAAGCGACCACCACGACGATCGTCATCGCCGACGATCTCGCGCGATCAACCGAGGAGGTTGGTGAGTGGCGATTGTTCGATCTGAAGGAGAACCGTGTCGCCTTCGTGAACGACTTTGCGAGGACCTATCGCTACGAATCGCTCGAGTCGATGCGCGACCGTCACGACGACGCGTCGTCGGAAACTCTTTCGGACAAGATCCCACGGGTTGAATACTCGCTGACCGCCGAGCATCGCGACATTCTGGGGGTGCCGGCCACGCAGTCGATCGTGAAGCTGGGCGGCTATCGGCGAGCGATCTGGTTCGGGTCGCATCCGCTGATTCCGCCGCAACTGTTTTCGCTCATGCAGGCCAGCCGAGCGCCCGGTCCTGACGCGCCGGTGTCGAAGCGGCTCGACGACGCGCTGCTTTCCCTGCGCGGATTTCCGCTCGCCGACCACGCGGAATTGCCGTACGCGAACACGAAGATCGTCGTCGACCGCGACGTCGTCAGCATCGAGCGGAAAAACGTCGCAGCGTCGCTGCTCGACATCCCGGAGACGTATAGCGAGG
>DASVHS010000016.1:0-2332 GCA_036382495.1 Thermoanaerobaculia bacterium
CGACAGGACCTTCACTTTGTCGGTGTCGTTCAGAAGATCGTGAAAGGCGCCTTCGTAGAACTTCAGCGTCTTGTCGGCTGAGCCGGCAGTGTCATAGAAGAGCTGGCTGCCGCTCGGCTTCGTCGCTTTGTCCTTCGTCCCGTGAAAATCTACGAGTCCTGATCCGTGATCTTCTTGCGAAGCGCGTAGCCGACGGCCTGCGCGCGGTCGTGCAGCCGCAGCTTGTCGAGGATGTTGCGGATGTGGAACTTGACCGTGTTCTCGCTGAGGTTCAGCCGCCTGGCCAGCTTCCGGTTCGACGTCACGCCATCGACCATGAGGTCGAGAACGTCGCGCTCGCGCGGGGTCAGCGCTTCTTCCTCGATTTCTTTCGCCGGCTTCGCGAATTCCTGAAGCAGCTTCTTCGCGAGCTCGGCCGTCAGCGCCGGCTCACCGCGGGACGCGCGCTCGAGCAGTTCGAAGAAGTCGCCCGCCTCGAGATTCTTGAGGAGGTACCCATGAGCGCCGGCTTTGATCGCGTCGAACAGGTTCGTGTCGTCTTCCGAGGCGGTGAGGACGACGACTTTCATTTCGGGCATCTCTGAGGTGAGTTGCCGCGTCGCGCTGATGCCGTCGAGCTCAGGCATCGACACGTCCATCAGCACGATGTCCGGATGTTTCTCGTGCGCGAGGGCGATGGCCTCCAGGCCGTTTCTGGCCTCGCCCACGACGTCGTGTCCCTGCGCGCTGAGGAGACTGCGCAATCCGTCGCGGAAAAGCGCGTGATCATCCGCAATCAGAATCCTCACGAGGCCGAGTATATCGGCCTGCCCGAACGGGTGGGGCCGCTCCCACCCTGTTGTGTTCACGAGAACCACCCGAACGAGGTTCGGAGGGAATCCCCGCACAGCCCAGGATGCAATGGACATGATCGTGTCCTTCAGCCGCGCTGTGCCGGTGTCCTGATGAGCGTGTACGCTGGTGCGGACTATCGCGTCATTCCAACGCTCGTCATGACTCTCCGGAAGCTCAAGCTGATCGCGACGATCGTTCCGATTGCGGCGCTCGTCGCGCTGGAACTCGCCCGTTACGTGATGATCGGCGAAATGCCGGTCCGCTACCGGTTCGTGCTCGACGCTGTCGCACTGTCGGGGATCATCGTTTTCTCGATGGTCATTTTCCGTTTCGTCGGCAGTCTGCAGGCGCAGCTCCGCAGGCAGAACAACGAACTGCTGGCGTTGCATCAGGCCGGGCTCGCTGTGGCCGCTGAGCTGTCGCTCGATTCCGTGCTGAAGACCGTGGTCGATCAGGCGCGCTCGCTCATCGGCGCGAAATACGGAGCGGTTTCCGTCATCGATCGTGAAGGCCGCATTCAGCAGTTCGTGACAGCGGGCGTTTCGCCGGAGGAGCGCGCCGCGATTGGTCCGCCGCCGGTCGGTCACGGAGTCCTCGGCGTCGTTCTCCATGACGGTGAACACCTCCGCCTCGCGGACGTTGCCCGACATCCGCGGTCGCAGGGATTTCCGCCGAATCATCCGATCATGCGCACTCTTCTTGCCGTTCCCATCCAGTGCAGCAGCCCATTCCTCGGCAACCTCTATTTATCGGAGAAGGAGAACGGCGAGCAGTTCAGCGAATACGATCAGCAGACCCTGGAGCGGCTTGCGGTGCAGGCCGGCATTGCGATCGACAACGCACATCTCCACGTGCAGGCCGCCGATCTGGCGGTCGCTCAGGAACGTCTGCGCATCGCCCACGAAATGCACGACGGTCTCGCCCAGGTCCTCGGCTACGTGAACACGAAGGTTCAAGCCGCCGACGCATACCTCAAGCGCGGCATGAACGAAGAAGCGAGCGGCCAGCTGCAGCAGCTGGCGGTGTCGGCGCGCGAGGCGTATGCAGAAGTACGCGAAGGAATCGTGGGACTGCGAACGCTGCCAGACGCCGATCAGGGAGTGGCCGAGGCGCTGCGGAACTATTTGAATCAGTGGAAGGAGCAGAGCGGGATCTCAGCTGAGCTGGTCGTGGACGATGACATGCGCGTCCCGCCCTCTGTCGAGTTGCAGCTCATCCGCATCGTTCAGGAAGCATTGACGAACGTGCGCAAGCATTCGAAGGCGTCGAGAGCGTCGGTGTCTCTCGTGCGCGACGGACAGCATCTGATCGTCACAGTCGCCGATGATGGAGTCGGCTTCGACCCGGCAGCAAAGACCCGTGCAGAGTTCCCTCGCTTCGGTCTGGCGACGATGCGTGAGCGTGCCGAGACTGTGGGTGGAACCGTTTCGATCTCGAGCTCGCGCGGATCCGGCACGACGGTACGTTTCGAGCTTCCGCTTCGTGATCAGGAATGAGG
>DASVHS010000017.1:0-1606 GCA_036382495.1 Thermoanaerobaculia bacterium
TTGTCGACGACGTGCTTCTTGTGATTGAAGGCGATCGGCTGATCGACCGACTGCGGGCGGAATTCACCGGTGACGAACCCGATCGCCGCCGCCGCGCAGAAGCAGACCGCGAAGACAGCAATTGCCAGTCGCCGGTCCGGAACGAGGTCTCGATCAGTATTTGTCATGTGATGTCTCGTTCGAAAATGTCGGTGGCCGCGTCCCTGCGCCAGCCTGCGCCGCCCCGACGTCTGTCATTTCGCAGCGAAGCCGCGGATCAGCTTCACTACCTCCCCGATCTGCTCGGGCGAGAGTTTGGTTCCGAATTCCGGCATCTTTCCCTTCCCCGACGTGATGGTCTTCTGCAGGTCGGCGTCATTCAGTTTCTGCACTTCCGGCGAGCCGAGAGCCTTCGCGCCGACCTTCTTGCCCATCGGCGTGTTGCCGCTGCCATCGCGGGCGTGACATGGAGCGCAGCGCGAATTGAAGGTCGCCGCCGTATCTCCGGCCAACGCCAGACAGGGAAGCGAGACGATGAGCACAAACGCCAGGAATGGGGCGATAGACGAGCGAGACTTCATTGAATTCTCCTTGCGCCAGCTACCGGCGCGCTTGCGTGTGAGTCTTCGGAAAGGGTCTTGGCGATCGCCTGATGGAGCGACGAGAGGAAGTCGAGAGGAGGTTCGCCGCATGATTGCCACGCCGAAGCGGTCAGATAGATGATCAGCGTGACGTCGTCGACGAGACCGTCGCGGTCCAGCGATTGCCCGTTCTCCAGGACTTCGCGGACGCGGAGATAGAGCGTTCCGAGAAGGTCGTTGTCGATCTGGCCGGCGCCGATCCAGTGCCGAAGCCCTTCCTCGGCCGCGCGGATCACGCGGCGGGCCAGAACGTCGATAGGCTGGGATGGCTGTGTCACGGACCGATTCCGCCAGCATCAATCGCAAACGAGATGCCGCGCTTCGAGCTCGGACCGCAAACTAGGATCACGTTTATTTGTAATGAATTAGCGGTTTGTACCAGACCGGCCGTCTTGCAGGATTGCAAGAGTGCCAGGCAGCCAATTCGTGCATCCGTGCACGATCACATCTCCAGATCCTTCATGCGCCGGTAGAGTGTGGAGGCGTCGATGCCGAGGCGGCGGGCAGCCTGTTCGCGATTACCTTCGGCACTGAGCAGAACATGGCGGATGTGCTCGCGCTCGTAGGCTCGAACGGCGGTGCGGAGATCGTCCGCGGTCTGGGCGGCAAACTCCGTCCCGGAAAGCTCGCGCGGCAGATCGCCGACATCGATCTGCTCGGAATCCGCGAGCAGCACGGCACGCTCGAGCACGTTCACGAGTTCGCGGACGTTGCCGCGCCACGGCGCGCTCATCAGCGCGCGCATGGCCGCATTCGTCACTCCGGTGACCCGGCGGTTGAGACGCGTGGCCAGGCGGGCGAGCAGGTGCTCGATCAGAAGCGGAATGTCTTCGCGCCGTTCGCGCAGCGGCGGCAGCTCGATCTGCACCACCGAAATGCGGAAATAGAGATCTTCCCGGAAGTGCTTCTCGGCGATTGCACGCTGCGGATCGCGGTTCGTGGCGGCAACGATGCGGATGTTCGTGCGCGTCGAACGGGTCGCGCCG
>DASVHS010000018.1:0-4764 GCA_036382495.1 Thermoanaerobaculia bacterium
CGGCGGAACGTGCCCGCGAACGTCGTGGTCGTCGAGTCGCCGGTCGAACAGCAGGCCGCACACATTCCGGAAGCGGATCTCATCTTTCTCGATCCGCCGCGCGCCGGTGCCCGGCAGGAAGTCGTGCGCGCGGTCGGCGAGCGGAAGCGTGAAGAATCCGACGCCGGCGTAGAGATCGATGGCGACGTCACGCGACGTGACGCGATCGGCGTGCGCGGTCACGAGCTGCAGCATCGTGTCGAGCAGGTGCCGGTTGACCTGAAAGAACGACTCCGTCGACAACTGATACGAATACCCGCTGACGCGGATGGTGAAGTTGCCCTCGGTCAGAATGCGTCCGTCGATCTCCCACTGCTCACCTTCGCGCGAATGTTTCGCCGTCTCGCAGCCCACGACCTCACATTCTTTCGGCAGCGGCACGACGCGATTCGAGCGCAAGGCGTAGAAGCCGATCGCGTCGCCGTCCTGATGGAGGCGCGAGCGAATGCGATAGTTCAGCGGCGAGGGATGAACCGTGATCGGCGGCAGCGAGGCGACGTCGAACTTGCCGATGCGCCGCAGCGACTCCGTCAGGATCCGCTCTTTCGCCTCGAGTTGCTTGTCGAGCCGTAGCGCGGTCCAGTCACATCCGCCGCACTCCTCGGCAACGGGACAAGGTGCGGCGCGACGCCACGGCGACGGTTCGACGACGCGCACGAGATGCGCCTTCGCAAAGCCTTTCTTGACGTCGATGAGACGAACGACCGCGACGTCTTCGGGGAAGACTCCCGGCGTGAAAATCGGGAAGCCGTCGACGCGCGCAATCGCGTCGCCGCCCGCGACGAGTTCGGCCGCTCGAATCGTAATCTCGTCGCCGGCGTTCATGCCGCTCATTCTGTGATAAAACGCGCGCCGCCATGAAAGTGCACGAATATCAGGCGAAAGAGATCCTTCGCCACTACGGCGTTCCGACGCCGCGCGGTGAAGTCGTCGACTCACCCGATGACGCGCGCAACGTTGCCAAACAGCTCGGCGGCCGCGTCGTCGTGAAGGCGCAGATCCACGCCGGCGGCCGCGGCAAAGGCGGCGGTGTCAAACTCGCCAAGACGCCCGACGAAGCGGCCGACCTGGCCAGGAAGATCCTGGGCATGACGCTCGTCACGCATCAGACCGGTCCCGAAGGCCGCGTCGTGCGCAAGGTCCTCGTCGAGCAAGCCCTCAACATCGACAGAGAGCTCTACCTCGGCATCACGCTCGATCGAAAACTCGGGATGCCCGTCGTCATGGCGTCGAAACAGGGGGGGATGGAGATCGAAGAGGTCGCCGCCAAAGACCCGAAAGCCATTCACCGCGTACCGATCGACGCCGTCCTCGGCGCACAACCGTTCCAGGCGCGCGCCGTCGCGTATGCGCTCGGCTTGACCGGCGACGCGTACAAGAAGTGCGTCGACTTCGTGCAGAAACTCGTGCGCGCGTACATCGAGACCGATGCCTCCCTGGCCGAGATCAACCCGCTGCTCATCACGAAGGAAGGCGACGTGCTCGCGCTCGACGCCAAGATGACGTTCGACGACAACGCGATGTTCCGCCACAAGGACTTCGTGGAGATGCGCGATCTGAATGAAGAAGATCCGCTCGAAGTCGAAGCCTCGAAGTTCGGACTGAACTACATCAAGCTCGACGGAAACGTCGGCTGCATGGTCAACGGCGCAGGGCTGGCGATGGCCACGATGGACATCATCAAGCTCGCGGGCGGACAGCCGGCGAACTTCCTCGACGTCGGCGGCGGTGCGAGCGCGGAACAGGTCAAGAACGCATTTCGTATCATTTTAAGTGACAAAAATGTGAAAGCAATTCTCATCAATATTTTCGGCGGAATCATGCGCGGCGACCGCATCGCCGAGGGTGTGGTGAGCGCGGCGAAGGAGATCGGGTTGCCGGTGCCGGTTGTCGTGCGGCTCGAAGGGACGAACGTCGAGCTCGGAAAAGAGATCCTGGCGAAGTCGGGATTGCCGCTGATCACCGCGGATGGGATGTGGGACGCGGCAGTCAAAGTCGTCGCGGCCGCGAAGGGTAAGAAGTAATGGCGATCTGGGCGGACAAGAACACGCGCGTCATCGTGCAGGGCATCACCGGACGCGAGGGAACATTCCACGCGATTCAGTGCCGCGACTACGGAACGAAAGTCGTCGGCGGCGTGACGCCCGGCAAGGGCGGGACGATCCACGAGGGTTTCGCGGTCTTCAACACCGTTGCCGAAGCGCGGGAAAAAGAAGGTGCGAACTGTTCGCTGATTTTCGTGCCGCCACCGTTTGCCGCGGACGCGATCATGGAGTCGGCGGACGCGGGAATCGAGTTGATCGTCTGCATCACCGAGGGCATTCCGGTCAACGACATGATCAAGGCGCACGACTATCTGCTGAAGTCGAACCTGCGTCGTGTCGCGGCGGGACGTTCGACGTCACGTCTCATCGGTCCGAACTGCCCGGGCATCATCACGCCCGGCCAGGCGAAGATCGGCATCATGCCCGGGCACATCCATCGCGAAGGTCCGATCGGGATCGTGTCGCGATCGGGAACGCTGACGTACGAAGCTGTCGGTCAGACTCGGGGCATCGGACAGTCGACGGCGGTCGGCATCGGCGGCGACCCGCTGCCGGGCACGAATTTCGTCGATTGCCTCGCGGCGTTCGAAGCGGATCCGGCGACCGAGGCGATCATCATGATCGGTGAGATCGGCGGAACGGCGGAGGAAGACGGCGCCGCGTACGTGAAAGCGCACGTGAAGAAGCCGGTCGTCGCGTTCATCGCCGGACAGACTGCGCCGCCGGGCCGCCGCATGGGACACGCCGGCGCGATCATCAGCGGCGGCGCGGGCACGGCGGAGGAAAAGATGAAGGCGTTGTCTGCTGCGGGGATTCACGTGGTGAAGTCGCCGTCGGATATGGGCAAGATGGTGGAAGAAGTCTGGCGGGGCAGAAAAAAATGAAGTTCGAAGTTCGAAGTTCGAATTTCGAATGAAGAATCAAGAACGCGGCATTCTTGATTCTTCATTCGAACTTCGAACTTCGAAATTCATCTTTTGAACACGCCAAAACCACTAACCCTCAATCTCTCCACGCCGGTGACTCTGCTCGTGCTCATCGGCGGTGGTGAGTTTTCCTTCGGCGAGACGCGCGCGATCGACGAATACCTGCTCGCGCACATGCCGCGCGATCGGCGCAAAGTCGCGTTTCTGCCCACCGCGTCCGGCTCGCCTGAATACGCGCAGCACCTCGGCAAATACTTTCGCGAGATCGACGCGTCGGTCGACACGATCAACGTGCCGGTGTATCGAGGCCGCGACAACCGGCGTCCCAAAAATCTCGAGCAGATCCTCGCCGCGGGTCTCGTGTACCTCGGCGGCGGCGTGACGAACAATCTGCTCGAGACCGTGCGCGAGTCGGCGGCCGAGCTGGCCATGCGCGACGCGGCGCAACACGGGACCGTCATCGCGGCGATCGGTGCTGCGGCGTCGTCGTTCGGCGCGCAGGTACGCGACATGCGCGGCACCGGAGTCCTCACCGGCCTGGGATGGTTGTCGCGCACGGTGATCGACACCGCGTTCGATGCAGCGGACGACACCGGGTTGCGCCGTCTGATGTCGTTGTCCGACGTCGATATGGGGATCGGAATTCCTCCGCGCGTCGCGCTCGCGATCCGCGCGGATGGGTCGACAGAGATCATCGGCGACGGCCGAATTGCCGTGTTTCGTAAGCCTTCCAATGGCTTATAAGTTGCAGCCGGCTGAGCGCGCTGGAGGTGCAGCATCGCAACGTTGGAAGATCAGAATCGCTCAGTGGAGCGAACCGTCGGCTGTGAGGAGCTCCTGCGTTTTTTCAGCGTGCTTTCGCACGATCTGAAGTCGCCGATCTTCGCGGTCGACGGTTTCAGCGAGCTGCTGCTGACTGATTACCTCGAGCGTCTCGACGAAGAAGGTCAGGACTTCCTCAAACGCATCCGTTCGAGCTCGCAGTACATGAAGCGAGTGCTCGACGACATGTCGCACATGGTGAAGTTGCTGGGCCGTCCGACTGTGAAGCGGCCCACGCCGTTGCGCGAGATCGTCGAGGAGGTGCTTCTCAAGTACAACTTTCTCGTCGATGAGGGCGGCGTGCGCGTCGATGTCCCGCAGGACATGCCGACCGTGAACGTCGATCCCGAGAAGATGCGCGAGGCGATCGGCGCGATCGTTGCCAATGCGCTGTTTTTCACCGACCGGCCCAAAGGGCAGCGGCAGATGGTGATCGAGACCTCGGGCGACGGTGACGGCCTTCGATTCTGCGTGCGCGATAACGGAATCGGAATCGACCCGCGCTATGTGCAGCAGGTCTTCGAGCTCGGCGGTATGAGCAAGCTCGACAAGCAGCGGAGAGGCGGACCCGGCTATGGGCTCTTCCTCGCGAAGCGCGTGATCGAAGAGCACGGTGGGAAGCTCACCGTTGATTCGACGCTTGGGCAGGGCACGACCGTGTGTTTTACGATCCCCGGTTGAGCCTGCTGAAGCCTGGCGGGCTGAAGCCCGCGGCCACACAGAAGCGTGGCACGATAAAACTATTCCCGTCAAATACTTAGATCGGCCGATTTGTGGTCTCTACCTTGCAAATAATTTGGTTGCAGCAGGAGGAGACTCATGGCCGAGCTGAAAATGACGCGCCCCTATCGAGAGCGGTTCCTCGACGGGTTCGACAGATCGCAGCTGCGACAGGAAGTCCAGAAGGTCAAGCCGCGCCGTTCGAGCCTGCG
>DASVHS010000019.1:0-1965 GCA_036382495.1 Thermoanaerobaculia bacterium
CGATGCGAATCCGAAACTTCTCGTCGCACGGCACCTCGCGAATGTTGTCGAACGGAAATCCGGCGAGGTTCGCCGCTTTCTGAATCGAATGGTGCGCCTGCGACGAGCAGTACAGCATTCCGTGGAAGAAGTTCTCCGGCAGCAGCGTCTTGCGCGCCGCGACGATCGCCGTAAAGTTTGCGAGCGAGCCGCCCGTCGTCAGGATTCCACCCGACCCGCGGCCGTAGCCGATGATCTCGCAGAACCAGCGGATGACATTCGCCTCGAGCTGCGCGAGCGCCGGCGCCGCGGCAAACACACCGACGTAACGATTGACCGCGTCGGCGATCAGGTCCGCGATCGCCGAGAAGAAGAGTCCTCCGCCCGGAATGTATGCGAGATATCCGGGCCCGGGCGTGTTGAACGATCGCGGGATGTACTCATCGAACAGCTGATCGAGCAGCGTCTCGTACGCGACTCCATGCTTCGGCATCGTCTCGATCAGCCCGCGCGAAAACTCCGCAGCGCCTTCGACGTTCCCGGCCGGTTGCTGAGGCAGCGATTCGATGTGCGCGACGATGCGCCGCATCGCCTCGTCGACGAGACGCCACATCTCCGGACCGGCGGGTTCCAGCACGTGATCAGGCACGGACGTACTCGAGCTCCCCATCGAGCGGATTTGCGAAACCACGCACACCCTCGCCATCAATCAACTGCCGCGTCGTCCACACCTCGGACCGGCCGCCCTCATCGAGCGTGATCGAGCGCGCCGGGTGATTGCGCAGCGTCGAGTAGTGCACCACAAAACTCTTGCGCGTCTTCGCCTCGTCGCTGACCGCTGCGCCGCCGTGAAGCAGCGCCGAGTGCCAGATGAGCACCTCGCTGCGCTTCGCAAGAAATCGGCCGGTCTTCAATCCGCGCTTCGCCGATTCGTCGTCGTGGAATTTCATCGCCGCGCGAATCTCCGCCTCACCCATCGAGCTTCCGTCGAACATGTATTGCCCCGGACGGAACTCGAACATCGGCAGCTTGTGCGACCCGGGCACGTATTCGAGCGGTCCCGACGCCGGATCGATGTCCTCGAGCGCGATCCACGCGGCGAGCAGTTCGCCGAAAATCGGAGTCGGCACGACGATCGAGTCGCGATGCAGCGCCTGCTGGCTCCCGAATTCGAAATACAGCGACTGCGTCGACACCGCTGGTTGATCGAGGATCAGCGACGCGTAACGCAGCAGCGTGCGATCGAGATAAAACCGCCGCGCCGTCTCGAATGCCGAGTGCATGTCGTGAATGCGATAGCGAGGACGGCGATGCTCGAGCTGATCGGATCGACTGAGGCGCCGCGGCGGACTGTCGTAGGCGTAGGCAATCTTCGGCGGCTTCTCGCGCCACAAACGGTCGACGTTCGCGTCAAAGTCCGCGGCATCGTCGGCGCCGACTCCGGCCACGATGATGAGATACCCGTCATCCGCAAACTTCGAGAGGTTCTCGGCTTCGCGCGCGGTGATCTCACCCGAGCGAAGTTTTCCTCCGATCTGGTCGTGTGCATCGTCTTCGTCGAGCCAGATCGACCGGACGACCGTCGCCGGACTCACCAGATTCCGCAGCGCTTCGCTGCCTCCCGCACCATCGGACTGTTCTCCGCGCAATTGAACGCCTTCTGAAACTCGGGCATGTTCTGCACGGTTCCGTTGACGCGGAACGGGCCCTGCGCATGCGGGTCCGTCAACGCCCGCCGCCGCGCTTCCTCGGGCGCCATATTCTCGCCCCACACCTGCGCAAATCCCAGGAAGAAACGCTGCTCGGGTGCGAAGCCGTCGATGGTCTTGCGATCCTTTGCCTGCAGCGATTTCTCGTACGCGCGCAGCGCGATCGTCGCACCGCCGAGGTCGGCGATGGCTTCGCCGGTGACGAGCTTGCCCTGGGTGCTGATGCCCGGCTCGACCTGGAATTCGTTGTACTCATTCACGATGCACTCGGCCCGCG
>DASVHS010000020.1:0-4096 GCA_036382495.1 Thermoanaerobaculia bacterium
CTCCTGCGGGAAGCTCGGCATCCCGATCTCGGTGATGCAGCGCGAGCGATCGGAAGCCGGACTGAACGAATTCATCACGAACATCCGGAAAGGCGCAGGCGTCGAGACGATCGATCGCGGATCGAGCGCTGCCGGCCGCGAAATGATCCGAACGATGCGCAAGCCCGGCGCCATCGCGTTTCTGATCGATCAGAGCATTCGCGCCGAGAGTGCGAAAGTGCCGTTCTTCGGACGGCCGGCGTTGACGCCGATCGGTCCGGCCACGCTCGCGATCCGGACCGGCGCGTACGCCGTCGCGATCTTTATCGAGCGCCGCGACGGAGTGCACATCATCCGGTGCAGCGCTCCGATCCAGACGAAGCGCGACGACGACCCGATCAAACTCACCGCCGATATGACGCTCGATATCGAGCGCCAGATCCGCAATGTGCCCGAGCAGTGGGTGTGGATGCACGACCGCTGGCGCGACCGGCCGAAGTGGGACGTGGGGCGGCGAGAGTGATGGGCGTGCAGGATGTCATCCCGAGCGTGAGCGAGGGACCCTATGTGGTGGGCGGACCGGCCTCCCCACACCCACAAGGGGAAGAGATGCCTGACCACCCACCACATAGGGTCTCTCGCTCACGCTCGAGATGACATGCTCATGCTCCTGTTGGGCGCCCTCGCTCATGCTGCGGATCATCCTTTGAACAAATTCTTCAGAATGAAGAGCGCGTTGGCCGGCCGTTCGGCAAGCCGGCGCATGAGATACGGATACCACTCCGTCCCGAACGGGATGTAGACGCGCATCCGCCATCCTTCACGGACCAGGCGCGTCTGCAGATCGCGCCGGATGCCGTAGAGCATCTGAAACTCGAATGAATCCGCGGCGATCTTCTCGCTGCGCGCGAATGCGATCGTCGCGTCGATCATCTTTGGGTCGTGCGTGGCGATGCCGTGATACGTCCCGCTCTTGAGCAGGATCTTCATCAGCAGCACGAAGTTCGCGTCGACCTCGTCCTTCGCCTGGAACGCGATGTCGGGCTTTTCCTTGTACGCGCCCTTGCAGAGTCGGATTCGAATCCGCTCCGCACAGAGCTGCTCGACATCTTTCTGACTGCGATGCAGGTACGCCTGGATGACCGCGCCGACGCGGCCCGCGTGTCCGGGACGCTGATGCAGTTCCCGCACGACGTCGAGCGTCTTCTGCGTGTACGGCGATCCTTCCATGTCGACGCGCACGAAGCTCTCGCGCCGCGCGGCATGCGCAACGAGCTCGCTCGCGATCGTGCGGGCAAGTTTCTCGTCGACGTCGAGTCCCATGTGCGTCAGCTTCATGCTGACGTTCGCGTCGAGATGGCGCTCGGCGATCTCATCGAGCATCTCGTGATACAGCTTCGCGCTCTCCTTCGCCTCGTCGGCGTTCGTCACGTTTTCGCCGAGGTTGTCGACGCTGACGGACATGCCGTGAGAGTTCGTGTCCTGCGTCGCCTTGAGCGCGTCTTCGACGGTCATGCCGGCGACGAAACGGCCGGAGAGCCGCCGCCCGATGCGCGAGCGCTCGGCCACGCCGCGGATCGTCTTGCTTTCAGAGAGTGCAATGAAAAAAGCTCGGAAGAGACCCAACGATCAAACCGCCTTCGCCACGGAAATTGCGCAGACGCGCTTCGCGCCGGCCCGGACAAATGCGCGCGCGCAGGCGCGGAATGTCTCCCCGGTGGTGCAGATATCGTCCACGATCAGAATCGACTTGCCGGACGCGCGCGGTGACGCTTCAAACGAGTTGCGCACGTTTTCGCGACGCGCTGCGCGAGCGAGCAGCGACTGCGTTTCGTTCTCCTGACGTTTCGCCAGGAGACGCGCATCGCACGCGATGCCGGTCCGCTTTCCGAGCGCGCGGGCAAGGAGCTCGGCCTGGTTGTATCCGCGACGGCGTTCTTTCGCCCAGTGCATCGGAACGGGGACGATCGCGTCGAACGAGAAATCGTCGCGCGTCTCATGCAGCAGCGTCGCCAGCGATGCGTCGAGAAACTCGTGGCGCCCGAATTTGAACGCGTGCAGAAGCCGCTCGAGCCCGCCGGTGTATTCGCCCCATGCATCACACCAGTCGACGGGAAGCGGATCGGCGCTGCAGGAGATGCAGATCACGTCCTCCCCCGCGGGCAGCGGCAATGCGCACGACCGGCATCGCGACCCGGTCAGCCTCGGAAGTGACCTCCAGCAATCGCCGCAGCAGGAAGCCCGGCGATCGCGCCACGGAAGGGGCTGATCGCACACGACGCACCACGACGGCAGAACGATTCGGAGCGCCTCACGTCCTATGTTGGACAGCGCGTTGCTGTTGGTCGTCTGCACGCGCGTCATTGTAAACGGGGAGGAGTTGTTCGCAATGTACCCATCGCTTATAGTGCCGGCCATGAGAAAGGCCGCAGTTTTCCTCGCATTGTCGTTGATCATCGCCGCGCCGCTGGCCGCGCAGACGACCGAGTTCGGCGTCCTGTTCGGCGGCAGCAAGCGCATCGTCAAGGACCACGAGGCGGCCAGCGGAACGCAGCTGATGAACCCCGGTTTCTCCTTCTCGAACTCGGCCGTCGACATTTACTACGCAATGCAGGTCGATCCCGGGACGATGTTCAAGGTGCAGGTCGGCCGCATCAAGGGGCCGGTTGCGTTCAAGGAAACGGAGACGATCGGCGGCAACGACGTGACCGTTCGACGCGACGTCGACGGCGAGGTGCAGCACGCCGAGGGGATCATCGAATACCGGTTCTCCGAGGCGTACGGGTCGACGGGACTCTTCGCCGGCGTCGGCATGTATCGCCACGCCGCGAGCGGGGTGAGCTCCACGACCGATTACGGATTCCCGATCGGCGTCGATGCTGATTTTCCGATCACACGCTCGTACGGATTCATCGTTGCCGCGACGTATCACCTCACCAACGCCGACTTCCGGCCGCGCTACCTGACAGCCTCGGCCGGCTTTCGAATCTGGTTCTGACGTCCGGGACGGAATGAGTCTGGCGTACAGAGCCGTTTCGACAGCACGCATGAAAACAACGTTCCTCGCAATGGCGGCGATACTCGCTTCGATCTCCATTTACGCTCAGGAGCCGGAGAAGGATCCCGTGGGCACGAAGCTCGACGAGAAAACCGAGAAGCTGGTGCGGATGTCGATCCCGTTCTGCGCGGGCATGAACATCACCCGCGCCGAGCTCGGAACGAAGCTTCCCTCGCGGATGACCGGCGCGCTGATCCGCGTCGAAGCGCCGCGCAGCGCGTGCAACGCTCAATACCTCATGGCCATCGCCCCCAGCGGCGACTTCTACCTCGGACTCCCCTGGGTCATCGAGGACGACATCGAGGGGAAAACGTTCGCTGAGAAGCTGAAGAACTTCGCCTGGTCGAAACTGCAGGAGAACTTCACCCCGGTGATCGATCCAAATCGGACGCGCAACGGCCTGCTGCCGGTGACGATGATCCAGATGATCGAGCGCGGGAAGGTTCCCATCGAAGGCGAGCTCGATCCCGATGGGAAGATGTTTTTCATCGGTCACTTCCGTCCGGCGAATGCCGACTTCGCCGCACTGCGCGTGAAGGCGTTCGAGCCGCTGCTGGCGACATCACCGGCTCGCGGCGGTGCGAAGCCCGACGTCACGATCGTCGAGTTCTCCGACTTCGAATGTCCGTCATGCAAGCGCGCATCGGCTTACGTCGATCCCATCGTCGCGAAATTCGGCGATCGCGTCCGCTACATCCGCTACGACCTGCCGCTCATCAGTGCGCATCCGTGGGCGTTGTCCGCCGCGATCGCGGGACGGGCGATCTACCGTCAGAAGCCCGAGGCGTTCTGGCAGTACAAGAAGTGGGTCTACGAGAACCAGGACAAGCTGACGGCGTTCACGCTCGACGACTTCGCACGGGGCTTCGCGGGGGATCACGACCTGGACATGAAGCAGTACGACGCCGACATCGAATCCGAACTGGTCCGCGATCAGTTGCTGAAAGGCGTCGGCGCCGCGTTCTCGAACGATGTGCGGGCCACGCCGACGTACATGATCAACGGAACGTACGTCGATTCCGGCGATGACGGGAAAGCGCTGGAAACGTATGTCGAAGG
>DASVHS010000021.1:0-6155 GCA_036382495.1 Thermoanaerobaculia bacterium
TCGACGGCGACACGTGGACCGAACTTCTGCCGCGAACGAAGCTGCACGGGCACACGCGCCACGCGTTCCTGGACGAGCTCGCGTCGCGCGGGCCATTCACGCAGCTGCGGTTGAACGTGTTTCCCGACGGAGGCGTGAGCCGCCTGCGCGTCTGGGGAAAAGCGACCGAGAGCGGCAGACAGGCCGCCGCCGTTCGCTACATCAACACTCTTGTCGATCCGACAGACGATCTCCTGAGCTGCTGCGGATCGTTGAAGTGGGCCGAGGCGATCGCGAAGGCGCGGCCGTTTGCCCATTGGGACGACTTGACCGCGCTCGCCGATCGCATCTGGTCGAGACTCGGAAGCGAGGACTGGTTGGAAGCGTTTCGAGCGCATCCGCGGATCGGCCAAAATGTCATTCTGAGCCGCGAAGACGGCGAGGAATCTGGGCGGGGGAAGGACGCCCCCCACCCAGATTCCTCGCGCTCTACGGCGCTCGGAATGACAAAGACGTGGACATCGGATGAACAGTCCGGAACCACCGGTGCGTCGCAGGAGACGATGAACGCGCTGGCCGAAGGCAATCGCGAATACGAAAAGAAGTTCGGACACATCTACCTCGTCTGCGCGACCGGGCGCACCGCGGACGACATGCTCGCGAATCTGCGCGAGCGGATGAAGAACGGCGCGGCGACTGAGCTTCGCGTTGCGGCGGAAGAACAGCGCAGGATCACCGCGCTGCGTCTCGAAAAGCTGGTGATGTGATGGCAGGAATCACGACGCATGTCCTCGACACCGCAAAGGGCCGTCCGGCGCCGGGAGTGCGCGTCACGCTGTCGATTTTTCGCGACGACTGGAAGCAGATCGCCCGTGGCGTCACCGACGCCGACGGACGTCTGCGAACGCTGACGGAAGGCGTCGCTCTGCAGCGAGCGACGTATCGACTGACATTTGAAACCGGAGACTACGGCAACACGTTTTTCCCGGAGATCTCGATCGTGTTTCGCATCGACGATCCTGGCACGCACTATCACGTTCCGCTATTGCTGAGCCCGTTTGGATATTCAACATATCGAGGCTCTTAGCAATCTCAACGGCCACGAAAAGTCGGCATCTCTATTGCTATGAATAAGGGTGCGTAAGGAGGACAAAAACAATGGACAACAACATCAAGCGCACTCCCGCCGAAGTAGCCGCCGATGCATCGGTTGAGCACACCGGAAAAGGGGTTTTCAATCAGGTGAAAGGTAACGTGAAGGAAGCTTGGGGCAAGGTCACAGGCGACACCAGCACGAGGCTTTCGGGAACAGTGGACAAACTGAAGGGCAAGGCTCAGGAAACTCTGGGACGCCTGGAAGGCAAGGAAGCGGAGCTGGAGAGCGGCAAGACTCGGGACCGCAAGGGCGACATCGGCAAGATCTAATCACCGCGGCGCCGCCTCGGCGGCGCCGCCTTTTCCCTTCTGCCTTTCAGAATCTTCACAAACGAACGGCTGCGCAACTCGTCGAGGGTCAGACCCGTGGCGAGCGCTTCTTCTTCGCTCAACGCACCGCTGTTTACGCCGCGGATGAAATAGTTGAGCAGGCCTTGCCCTGTTGCCGCGTCGTCGAAGACGTCTCCCACGAGTGTGGCCTGCCCCGCCTTATCCATGAAGTTGCGCAGCCGCTCGGTGGCGAGGTGCAAACCCTCCAGGAAAAATGAATAGATTGCCGCGTAACGCGTGGGCAGTTGCGCGGGGTGGAGATCCCATCCCTGATAGAACGCGTGAACGAGCGAGTGACGAATGTGATCGACGTGCAGCCGCCACGCGCGATGAACCGTCAACGTGTTCTCGTCGATCTGCTGCGTGGACAACTTTTCTCCGCGATGCGGTGGAATCGGCATGATGTTCGTCGCGCCGTCCGAGAGCCAGAGCCCAGTGGCTGCGTACGCGACCTGCATCATGTGACGCGCAAAATCACACGCAGGATGATCCATCCGCTGCTCCGACGCAGTGATGTTGCAGCTCGCCGTGTAGTCGTACGTCCCGAAATGTGCGGCAACGGCGCGGCCGCGCGCAGCGTCGAGAAACTTCGGCAGATTCGATTCGCCGTGCGCGTCGAGGATCGACTGCGTGGTCTCGATCATGAACTCGAGGCGGAGCACGCCTTTCGGCAATCCGAGCTTCGGCTCGATCGCATCGTAAAGATCGGCGAGCACGGTGACCTGCTCCGGCAGCTGAACCTTCGGCAGCGTCACGACGAACCCCGCCGGCAGTTTTCCCGACGTCTCGCTCAGCAGTGTCGTAACGAAGATGTCGAACGTGCGGATCGAGCGGCGCATCAGCTCGAGCGTGAACGGCTTGATGCGGATGCCGATGAACGGCGGGAGTTTGTTCTCCCGCATTCCCCGCGCAACTTCGCGCGCCGCCGCCTCCGCATGTCCATCCTCTTCGTCGTCCGGACGATTGCCGTAGCCGTCTTCGAAGTCGATGCGGAAGTCTTCGACCGCCTCGCGCTGGAGTTTTTCTGTCACGCGAGCCCACACGCAATCGGCGAGGGTCTGGTCCGGCAGTCCGATCGCTGCGGCAAATGTGACCGGATCGCGCCCGTACTCATTCAAGAATCGCTGCGCGGTCTCGCCGAGTTTCCTCGTCGTGTTGAACTTGAACAGGTGCGCGCCGCCGTAGACGGTGTGCACGGGCTGGCGCTCGCCGGCGTTCCCCGGAAAGCGGATGTTGAACGGGACGAGTTTCTTCTCGAGAGCGGCGGTGTTCCTGTGGATGTCTTTGTCGCTGAGTGTCGGCTTCATCACTGGCTGCGAACGATATGCGCTGCGAGCCATCCGATCAACGTCAGCACACCGAGGACGAGCCAGTTGTAGCGGTTGCCGTAGAGCGCGACGGGGAAGTGGTTGCTGATCATGATGAGCAGCACGGGCATGATCAGAAACGTGTTGTGTTTCGAGCGATTCTTCGCGCGCGCGGCCAGACGCTGATCCGGCTGCCCCCCTTCGCGTGCGGAGCGCACCATTTCTTTCTGCGCGGGGATGATGCGCATCCAGACGTTCGCGGCCATCAGCGTTCCCATCGCCGCGCCGACGTGCATGTACGCAGCGCGCGGCGACATGAAGCGGTCGAGGCCGTACGTCGTGGCCATGATCAGCAGCCAGCCCACGCCCATCGCCACGCGATTGTCTCGCGCGAGGACGAAGTCGTAGACGATCCAGCTCACGACGATGAATCCGAGTCCGAGGCCGATCGCCTGCGCGTTATTGAGTTTTCCCGGCTCGCCGTCGCTCATCAGGCCGCCGAGGTAGTAGACGAGGACGAGGAGAATGAAGCCGCTGAGCCAGGTGAGCGCCGCCTCCCACTTGAACCAGTGCAGGTTGTGCGACGGCGACGGCGTCGTCAGCTTCTGCACGCGATAGAAGCCGCCGCTGTGCACCATCCACACTTCATCCGGATCCGTCGTGTGAAAACGGCGATCGAGCCAGGTGAAGTACCACGTCGCGCCGATCCAGAGGATGCCGGCGAAGACGTGGAACCACCGCACGGATAAATTCAGCCACTCTTGCAGTTCGTAACTCATACCAATGTCATTCCGAGCGTCAGCGAGGAATCTGGGCGGCGGCGCGCCGCGAATACTGCGTCATCCGCATCAGGATCTCTTCGCACGTCGCCGGCACGCGCAACATCGGGACATCACCGTTCGACAGGAACGAGATCGCGTGCTTCACCGCGCACCAGACCGAGATCGCCAGGAGCAGCGGCGGCTCACCCACAGCTTTGCTGTTCGCGACGTTGACCGGATTGTCCTGTTCGATCCAGTCGACGTTGAAGATTTCCGGCAGATCGTTGATGTTCGGGATTTTGTACGTCGTGGGCGAATGCGCGAGGAGCTCGCCCTTCTCGGTGTATCGCAGGTCTTCCGTCGTCAGCCAGCCGAGGCCCTGGATGAAGGCGCCGGTGATCTGGCCGCGGTCGACGCCGGGGTTGATCGGACGTCCGATATCCATCAAAAGATCGCTGCGCAGCACTTTCATCTCGCCGGTGAAGCGATCGATGAGGACCTCCGAGCACGACGTGCCCATCGTGAAGTAGAGAAACGGATGACCCTGGCCGCCTTCGCTCGTCCAGTTCCAGTCGATGCGCGGCGTCGCAAAGAAGCCTTTCTCGCCGAGCGCGACGCGCGAGCGATAGCAGACGCCGGCGAGATCGGCGAACGACATTTTCTTCGACAGGTCCGAGCGGTGCCAGACGAAGCCGTCGGCGAAGATCACAGGATCCGGCTCCGACGGCGGGCTGAAGCCCGCCTCCACACAGAAGATCTCCGCCATCCTCGTCTTGATCTTGCGGGCGGCGTCGATCGCGGCGCCGCCGTTGAGGTCCGCGGCGCTCGACGCGGCGGTCGCCGACGTGTTGTTGTTCTTCTCGGTCGATGTGATCATCACGAGCACTCGATCGAGCGGCACTCCGAGCTCATCGGCGACAAGCTGCCGGATCTTCGTGTTGACGCCCTGCCCCATCTCGGTCGCGCCGGTCGAGACCTGTACGCTTCCGTCGAAATACACATTGACGAGCGCGTTGGCCTGGTTGAGGAACTTCGTGTTGAACGAGATGCCGAACTTCACCGCCGTGAGCGCGAGACCTTTGAGCTGCGTCTTTGATTTCTCGTTGAAGCGTTTGACTTCGTCCATGCGCCGCGCGTAGTCGCAGCGCTCCGGCAGCTCGGTGAACAGTCGCGGCAGCGTGTTGCGCTCGACGACCTCGCCATAGTGCGTCGTGTTGCGGCTTTCGACCTGGTAACAGTTCGCGCGCCGCACGTCGAGCGCGTCCTTCTTCAGGTAGTGAGCGATCTCCTGCATCACGTTCTCGATCGTGATGACGCCCTGCGGTCCGCCAAATCCGCGGAACGCCGTGTTCGGAGGCATGTTCGTCCGGCAGATCGTGCCCAGAACTTCGATGTTCGGGATGAAGTACGCGTTGTCGACGTGGGTCATCGCGCGCGCCATGACCGCCGGGGACAGGTCCGCGTACGCGCCGCCGTCCGAATAGAGATCGAACTTCGCGCCGACGATCTCACCCGTGTGCTTGAATCCGATCCGATAGCGGTTGTGAAACGGATGACGCTTGCCCGTCGCGTGCATGTCGTCGTCTTTGTTGTAGACGATGCGCGCCGGACGTTTCGTCTTCTGCGCGACGAGCGCGGCCATCACCGCCGGATGCGTGGCCTGACACTCCTTGCCGCCGAACCCGCCACCCATGCGCTTCGTGAGCACGACGACCTCATTCATCGCCATCCCCAGCAGATGCGCGATCACCTCCTGCACCTCGGTCGGATTCTGGGTCGATGAGTGAACGGTCAACTGACCGTGCTCGCCGGGATACGCGAGCGCAGCCTGCGATTCGAGATAGAAGTGATCCTGCCCCTGATTCTGGAACGTGCCTTCGAGGATGTGGTCCGCGTCGCGGATCGCACGATCGTAATCGCCGCGACGGATCGCACGCGGGTCGGGAAAGAAACTTTTCGCCGCGATCGCGTCCTCGATCGTCAGGATCGGCTTGAGCTCCTCGAGCTGAATGTGGATCGCTTTCTTCGCGTCGCCGATCGCGCGCGCGTTCTCGGCGGCGATGACGACGATCGGCTGTCCGCGAAACGTGCACTCTTCTTCCGCGAGCAGGATCTCGTCCTTGTAAATCGGACCGAAGAGATTGTGGTGGAGATCGCGATACGTGTAGAGCGCGACGACGCCGCGGATGCCGCGCGCGGGTTCGACGTCGAGCGAGCGAATGCGGGCGTGAGCAAACGGCGACCAGAGGAAATCGACAAGCAGCTCGCCGGCCGAAGGGGCGATGTCGTCGATGTACAGCGACTCGCCGGTGACGTGACCAATCGCGGAGTCGTGCGGGACGTTGCGGCCAACAACGGGCATTGGAGGCAGATTATCAGAGCCTTCTCCATTCCAGAGCCTTCTCCCCGCATGCGGGGAGAGGGCACATTCGTGTTTCAACGGCCGTTCAAACGCTCATTCCAACGCTCGGGGCCGATCCTGCTGCAAGAAAAGGAGAAACCACATGGAACTGAACCAACAGAAACTGAATGATTTCCTCGGCAAGGCGGTGGTCGACATCGGCGCGACGCTGCACGCGGGCCTCGTCGTCATCGGCGAAAAGCTCGGGCTCTACAAGGCGCT
>DASVHS010000022.1:0-2149 GCA_036382495.1 Thermoanaerobaculia bacterium
TTCGCGTTCAGCCTCAGCCTCGGTTACGCGTTCTAGACAATCCGGTCGGCCGCCTGCTCGGCGCGCTCGCTCTCCAGAGTTGCCAGTCGCGTTCGCAACTCATCGATTTCGGTGTGCAACTTCGCGAATTCGTCTTTGACGGCTTCCCTCGCCAGCTCCTGCAGCTTGCCGTTGAGCTTCTGCATCTGCTCTCCGGAAAACGCCGACAGGCGGCTGAGCGGCTCGCCGAAAACTTCTTTGAAAAACTGATCCAGATCCTGAGCCATAGTGACGAACCCGGCAGCAATTGAAGTGCCACGGAGATTCGTGGGAAAATCCGCACACGTCCGAAACCAGCGAGATCCGGTCTTTCCAGGAGTTCTGGCCGTACTACGTCCGGCAGCATTCCCGGCCACGAACGCGACTGCTCCACGCGGCCGGGTCGATTCTGGCGGTCGTGGTGTTCGGCGCAGCGTTCGCGATCAACCTGTGGCTTCTCGTGGCCGTGCCGGTCGTCGGCTATGCGTTCGCGTGGTACGCGCACTTCTTCGTCGAGCACAACCGGCCGGCGACGTTCGGCCATCCGTTCTATTCGCTCTTCGCCGACTACCGCATGCTCTTTCTGATGATGGCCGGGCGCATGGAGAACGAAGTGACGAAGTACTCCGCCGCGAGCGCTCCACCCTCCCCTCAGGCTTCCCCTGCTGCGTTATGATCCGCGCCTGATGGCGCTGCTCGACGGGAAGACCGGTCTCATCTTCGGTGTCGCGAACAAACGCTCGATCGCGTGGGCGATCGCCCAGGCACTTTCGCGCGAAGGAATGCGCCTGGCGTTCACGTATCAGGGCGAGCGTTTGAAGGAAGGCGTCGAGAGCCTCAGTTCGACGCTGACGGATTCGGTCCTCCTTCCCTGCGACGTGACCCGCGACGAGGAAATCGATTCCGTGTATCGCGAAGTCGACGCGAAGTTCGGCCGTCTCGATGCGCTCGTGCACTCCGTCGCGTTCGCGCCGCGCGAGGACCTGGAGGGCGACTACGTGAAGACGTCGCGCGAAGGTTTCAAGACCGCACACGACATCTCCGCGTACTCGCTCGTCGCGCTGACGCGCGGCGCGGTTCCGCTGATGGAAAAGAATGGCGGCGGTGCTGTGCTCGCGATGACGTATTACGGCGCCGAGAAAGCGGTCGAAGGCTACAACCTCATGGGCGTGGCGAAGGCTTCACTCGAAGCTTCGGTCCGCTACCTCGCCGCGAATCTGGGTCCGCGCAACGTCCGCGTCAACGCAATCTCCGCCGGTCCGGTGAACACGCTCGCCGCGCGCGGCATCAAGGGATTCACCGGCATGCTGCACCATCACGCGGAGAAAGCACCGCTGCGCAGGAACGTGGAGCTCGAGGAGATCGGAAACGCCGCGCTGTTCCTGTTGTCGCCGATGTCGTCGGGGATCACCGGCGAAGTGATGTTCGTCGACGCCGGCTACAACATCGTCGGACTTTAACGCCACAAATGTCATCACGAGCGTGAGCGAGGGATGACAGTCCTTGTCGCGACTAGCGTTTGGCCGGCGGTTTGTTCGCGGAATCAGCGGGCGGAAATTCGAGGTCGGTGGTCACGCCGGTGCGTTTCTGTTTGCGTGTTCCGGGCAGGCCGCTCGGACGCCCGCTCGACTCTTTGTTCGAGCCGTGACCGCCGCCGCCGCCGTCCCAGAAACCTTTTCCTTTGTTGCCTTCGCGGGGATCACTGGTCATGGTCGCGCATTCTATCTCTGGCACCTCCCTCGCAATATGAATCACTATGAAAAAGGAGGAACAGATGGTCGATAACGTCAATCCGAACAGCCAGTTCCACCCGTATCAGCCGATGGACGCAACGCCGCATTCCGAGATGAGCAGCAGCGGACTGAGCGGCATGTTGAAGAAGATCGGAATCGATGACCGCTCGGTCGAAAGGGCCCGCGGTTTCGCGCGGAAGAATCCCAACATGGTGCTCGGCGGAGTCGCCGCGTTCGCCATTGGAATGGGTCTGATGCGCCGCCGAAGTTAACGGTTTATCGAACGGCGGCCCCTCGGCCGCCGTCGTCACTCCCCATGAACGGTGAAGTCGATCTTGAGCGCCAGGCCATCGACTCTTCCCTCCACCCGAACCTTCGCCGACTGTTTCATCGCGCCG
>DASVHS010000023.1:0-2232 GCA_036382495.1 Thermoanaerobaculia bacterium
GCGGTGGCTTTGAATTCGCCGCTGATCGAGTCGCCGCGGATGAGAACCTTTTCGACTTGTCCCTGGTTCACTTTGTCCAGGAACTGGCTGAATGCAATTTGTTCGCTGCCATTCTTGGTCGTCTGGAACAGGCTCCACAGAAGGAAGACCAGGACGATGATGACGACCCAGAGAAGTGCCGTTTTAACGGTGGAATTCAAAGAAATCCTCCAAGAGAGACGCGGCATGCTCCACGCGTGCCACGTACACTACCGCGTTGGTGAACGGATGAACTACTCCTTGTCATTCCGAGCGCCGGAGAGCGCGAGGAATCTGGGCGGCGGAATTGACGAAAATGCACCACCGCCCAGATTCCTCGCGCTCTTCGGCGCTCGGAATGACGTGGATGTCAGATCCGGCCGATGTGCGGGAGGTTTCCGTGACGGCTCTGTAACTCCAGGCCGTAGCCGACAAACGAGCCGTCCTTGATCTCGAACGCCCGGAAGTCGACGTGCAGATCCACCGTGCGCGATCCCGGCCGATCGAGCAGCGCCACGAGCTTCAGCGTCGCCGGGTTGCTCTGTTTCAGCTGCGAGATCAGATAGGTCTCGATCACGCCTGTCGAGACGACATCCTTGAGCAGGTAGACGTTCTTGCCGCCGATGTCGGTGTAGCTGAAGTAGTCAATCTCGAGCGCTGTGGCCGTCTCGGCGTCGGCGATGTCGCGCACGACGTCGATGAATCCGTAGCTGACGTTCCCGGGGATCGCTCTCACGAGATCGGCGAGGAAACAGGACGTTCCCTTGAGGACGCCGAGGAGGAAGATGTCGGCTTTGCCGGCATCCTTGCGGATTTCGGCGGCGAGATCATCGACCCGCTTCGCGATCTTCTTAGCGCTGAATGCTGTCTTGACCTTTTCCTTCTTCATGCTCCAGGACCACCTCGAACGACGCTCCCGCCAGGCCAGTGACCTCGAATCGATTGGCGACTTCGAGGCCGCCGACCCAGATGATCTCCCCGTTCCATACGAGCACCGGAATCCGGTCACGTTCCTCGGCCGCGATTTTACGATCAATCAGAAAATCCTTCAGCTTTTTGTGTTTGTAGCGGTCTTTGGGTCTGCGATTGCGGATGGTGAAGGTCGCTGGGTCGCTGGGTCGCTGGGTCGCTGTGGTTACCTTCACCGTTGTTCCGATCTGAGGGATGTACACGCTTTGACCGGCCTTGACCGTGACCTCGAATTCTTCTGCTGGCTGTGGCAGCCGGCGCAGGATCAGCGCGCCGTTCCGGCGGATCAGTTCCAGTGATTTTGTGACGCTGACGCGCTGGATCGAGTCGATGCTCGATGCCAGGCGCTCGAGATCGCGGGCGGAGACGTCGCGCGACGAAGAATCCAGACGGCGAATATGACGGTGCAGGAGCGCCTGGCGCATCCACGGATCCGCGGGCCAGGAGAGGAATTGCGTCGACGCGGCGGATACGCGCGCGTGGTCGCGCTCCGCGGCGTCGATCGATCGCTCGACCTGCGGCCACAGCTCTTGCGCCTGAGCCGCGACGGAGGCGATGTTGTCGATGGCGGCGGGACCGAAGTCGCGGAGGGCGGCGCGGACGCGGTTGCGGAGGAATCGCGGATCGGCGTTCATGCGATCGACCCGCGGCGTGACCTTGCGTTCTGCGAGAAATGCATCGATCTCATCGCGGGTGACGTCGATGAGGGGCCGGATGAAGCCGTCGTCGCGACGTTCGTGAATACCGCGCAGGCCGGCGAGACCGGTCCCGGTGATCAGGCGCATGACGATCGTCTCGGCCTGGTCATTTTTCTGATGCGCCGTGGCGATGAACCCCGAGCCGGCGCGGACTTCCTGCAGCCGCGCGATGCGAACGTCGCGCGCGGCCGACTCGATGCCGGAGTGGCGGATCGCTTCGGACTCGATCGTGCCGTCGCTGACGATGATGGGGATGTTCCGCTGATCGCAGAGGTTGCGAACGAATCGCTCGTCGCCGTCTGATTCGTCGCCGCGAAGGTGGTGGTTGACGTGGACGCAGACGAGATAGCGACCGATCTCGGAAAGAGCTAGCAGCAGGGCCGTCGAATCGGCTCCGCCGGAGCAAGCCACGACGATGCGCTCCGCACCAATCTGATGGCGCTCGAAGAATCGCCGGATTCGATCCAGGATCATGAGGCTAGGTTACCCCCCCATGTCATCCCGAGCGTAGCGAGGGACCCGGGCGTGGGGAGGCCGGACCGCCCTC
>DASVHS010000024.1:0-3689 GCA_036382495.1 Thermoanaerobaculia bacterium
AGTGCTGTGGCAGCGCCGGTATCTACAATCTCATCCAGCCGGAGAGCGCGGACGAGATCGGTTCGCGCAAAGTCGCGAACGTACTGTCGACAAAGGCGGATCTGCTCGCGAGCGCCAACCCGGGCTGTACTCTGCAGATCCAGAAGATCCTGCGAGAAAGCGGCCGAAAACTGCGCGCCGCGCACCCGATTGAGATTCTGGACATGTCATTGCGAGCGCCGTAGAGCGCGAGGAATCCGGGTGGGGGCCACCGCCCAGATTCCTCGCCGTCTACGCGGCTCGGAATGACAATAGAATGTCCCGTTCAAGGTTCCCAAAAAGGAGAGCTTCTCATGCATGCTTCGCGTTCATGGCGAGTATTGGTTCACGCCGCATTTCTCCTCGTCTTCATCGTCATCTCCGCGCGTGCCCAGGACAACGAGATCCGCATCGGCGCGGTCCTGCCGCTGACCGGCAAGGAATCGAAGATCGGCGGCGCGTACAAAACCGCCACCGAGTTCGCCGTCAAAGAGATCAACGACGCCGGGGGCATCGACGTGCACGGAAAGAAGATGAAAATCGATCTCCGTCTTCTCGATGACACATCGGACGCTGCCAAGAGCTCGCAACTCGTCGAGCAGCTGATCGTGCAGCAGAAAGTGCATGCGGTCATCGGCGGATATGGATCGCAGCTCGTCCAGGCGCAGAGCGTCGTGCCCGAGCGATACGGGATCCCGTTCATCTCCGGCGGCGCCGGCGCGAGTGCGATCTACGGGCGCAGCAAATGGGTGTTCGGAACGCTGTCGCCCGTTGAAGATCTTGCCAGGACGCAGATGGAGTTCCTGACCGATCTCGTCAACCAGAAGAAGCTGAAAGCGCCGCTGAAGATCTCTCTTCTCCGCGAGAACACCGAGCACGGACGCGATTTCGAGAAAGGCGTCCTCGATTTCGTCAAGGCGCATCCGAAGATGTACTCGGTCGTCCTCGACGAAAGCTTCGAACTCTACGCGCCCGATTTCAAACCGCTGCTCACGCGTGTCGAAGCGGCGAAGGGCGACATCTTCATGTGCGATGCGCACCTCGAGGACTTCATCGCCATGCATCGGACGTATACGCAGATGGGTCTGTATCACCAGATGGTCACGTACGGCGCTCGCGGTGCTGACGAAGCAGGACGCAAAGGTCTCGGCTCAGCGACCGATTACATCTTCGCGAGCGGATGGTGGTCCGATCTGCTGCCGTATCCGCAGGTGAAAGCGTTCAACGCGAAGTGGGCCGCGGCAAATGGAGGCAAAAACCCGCAGTGGTATCACGCGTGTGCGTACGAGACCGTGCGCGCGCTGGCCGCGGCCATTCACAAAGCGGGATCGCTCAATCCCGAAGCGATTCGAAAAGGACTGGCCACGGTCGATCTCAAAGACTCGATCCTTCCCGGCGGCGTTCTCAAGTTCAGCAAGACGGGTGAGGCAACGCTTCCGTTCGTCGT
This sequence comes from Thermoanaerobaculia bacterium, assembly GCA_036382495.1. Lineage (GTDB taxonomy): Bacteria > Acidobacteriota > Thermoanaerobaculia > Gp7-AA8 > Gp7-AA8 > DASVHS01. Next base: position 1,466 of record DASVHS010000024.1, read on the forward strand.
CACGCAGAACAAGCCGGACGGCAAGCTCGATCTCGTCTGGCCGAAGCCGGCAAAGACGGGCGATCCGGTCGCACCAATCCCGCGCTGATTCGCGCGCCGCGCGGGGAGGGAATGGCCCATCGATGCAGCAGTTTGTCTCGGTCCTGCTGAACTCTCTGCTGGCGGCGGGACTGTACGCCACGATGGCTTACGGCCTGGCCGTCATCTACGGCGTGATGCGGATCATCAACCTCGCGCACGCCGGCGTGATGATGCTCGGCGCGTACGTCACGTTTGCGCTGTTCACGCGATTCGCGCTCGATCCGTTCATCGGGCTGGTGATCGTCGGACCGCTGTTCTTTCTCTTCGGCGTCGTCCTGTACCAGATCTTCGGCCGGCGCATGGCCGGTTCCGGCAACGCGCCATCGATCGAGTCGCTGCTGCTTCTGTTCGGCGTCTGGCTCGTTCTGCAGAACGCTGCGTACCTCATCTGGACCGGTGACACGCAATCGATCCTCACTTCGTACACGATGAAGTCGATGAAGATCGCCGGCGTGCGCGTCGGTCTTCCGTCGGTATTCGTGTTCCTCGCCAGCGTCGCCTCACTCGTCTTCCTCAACGTCCTCCTGACTCGCACGTACCTCGGCAAAGCGATTCGTGCGGTGACGCAGAACCGCGACGCGGCGCGGCTCTCCGGCGTGAACGCACACCGCATCGCGGCGATCGCGTTCGGCCTGGGGACGGCGTTCGCAGGAATCGCCGGCGCGATGTTGTCTGCGCTCATGGCGTTCACGCCCGACTTCGGACGCAGTTTCCTTCTGAAGTCTTTCTGCATCATCGTCCTTGGCGGCATGGAGAGCGTGACCGGCGTCGCGGCCGGAGCGCTCGTGCTGGCGTTGCTCGAGAACGGACTGGCGGCCTACACATCGGTTCCGACTTCGCTGCAGGACGCGGTCAGCTTCGCGATGCTGTTCATCGCGCTCGTGGCACTGCCCCGAGGATTGCCGGGTCTCCTGACGCGCTTCGAACGAAAGAGCGCGACGCGGTGAAAATTCTCCGATCGCTTCTGTGGGCAGCGCCGGCAGTGTTCGTGCTCGCCGCTCCTTCTTTTCTAGAGCGCGGATCGCTGAACGATCTCTGGAGTCTTGCACTGGCGGTCACACTTGCCTCGGCCTGGAACATCCTCGGCGGGTTCGCCGGCCAGGTCTCTCTCGGATACTCGGCATTTCTCGGGATCGGCGCTTACACGACCGCGCTGCTTTCGCTGCGCGGCGTCGATCCGTTTCTGACGCTGCCGCTGGCCGCGGTTCTCGCGGCGATTTTCTCAGTGATCATCGGACTGCCGGCGTTTCGCCTTCGCGGACCGTACTTCACGATCGCGACGATCGGAGTCGGCGAGGCCGTACGCGTGTGTGCGGCAACGGTTTCATTCACGGGCGGCTCGAGCGGCCTGCGCATGCCGGCCGGCTCCTTCGATTTCAACCGCAACTACTTCTCGATGATCGTGCTCGCCATCTGCACGGTGGCGCTGGCGGCGTGGGTGAAGCGAAGCGCATTTGGCAGAGCTCTCAGTGCCATTCGCCAGGACATCGATGCGGCCGAAGCGCTCGGCGTGAACTCGACCGTGTTCAAGCTGGCGGCGCATGCGCTCTCCGCGGCGATCGTCGCGATCGCGGGCAGCCTTTACGCGATCAACTTCCAATACATCGCCCCCAGTTCAGTATTTGATTTTCAGCTCAGCCTGAGCATCGTGCTGATGCCGATCATCGGCGGCGTTGGCAGCGTTGCCGGACCGGTGCTCGGCGCGATGATTGTGAGCACGCTGCAGATCAAACTCCTGACTATGCCGGCGCTGCGCGATTCGTTTCTCTTCATCTATGGCGGCCTTCTGATCGTCGTCATGATGTTCGAGCCGAAGGGACTCGTCGGCATCAGCCGGCGCGCGTGGACGTTTGTCACGATGTTCCGATCGAGAAGGAGCGTCGTCGATGCCGGCTGACGCGTTGCTCTCCGTTCGCGGCATCTCCAAGCGATTTGGCGGTCTTCTCGCTCTGTCGTCGGTCGGATTCGACGTCGCGGCCGGTGACGTCTTCGGAATCATCGGACCGAACGGTGCAGGCAAGACGACGCTGTTCTCGTGTCTCGTCGGCGCGCTCGCTCCATCATCCGGCGAGATCTGGTTTCGAGGCCGACGCATCGACGGACTCTCGAATCATGCGGCGGTGAAGCGAGGCATCGTTCGGAC
>DASVHS010000025.1:0-6617 GCA_036382495.1 Thermoanaerobaculia bacterium
AAACTTGATGACTGTCGTGTCCTGAACTTCCACGAGTCCCTTGCTCACCATCTCGGACACTTGTGGCAACACTCGTTCGATTGCCTCGGCGGTATCAACGATTTCGATCCGAACCGGCAGGTCGCTCGAAAGCTCCACGAGGCTGGTCGTGTGGATCGAGCCATGGCCCGTGAATCCTGCGATCGCTCGTGAGACCGTCGCGCCGGCGAGCTTCTCGCGGCGAAACAACTCGAGGAGTGCGTTGAACACCGCGTGGCCGCGCCAGCGGTCCGACTCACTGACGGTGATGATGAGGCGTTTGGCCGGTCCCGGTTTCAGCACGATGTCACCTCCTCGCCAGGATGACCCCGAGTTGCACGGCGGCGAATCCTGCGATCACTGATGCAACGACATTCGCGACGGCGATCATGGTCGCGCCGGTTTCCGTCAACGCATGCGTCTCGTACTCAAACGTCGAAAACGTCGTGTACGCGCCGACGAAGCCGGTGGCGACGAGCAACCGCCAGAGCGGGTCGAGTGTCGATTTCTCGGCGGCGAACGTCGCGAAGAAACCGAGGATGAACGAACCGCTGACGTTGATGAGGAACGTGGCCAGCGGGAACTCCCCCGTCCAGAACCGCGCGACGAGGACCGCAACGCCGTACCGGGTGATCGCACCGAGTGCTCCGCCGATCGCGACGACGGCAACTTTCATAGCGTGACCACGAACCGGAACATAGCTTGACCACAACGTTACGCGGTTGGCACCGGCCAGAGCAAGCTGGAAATGCTAAGAATCCAGCAACCCACGGCAAGGGAGCCCGTATACAGATTCGTCATGACCAGAAAAACGAAGATCATCATCGGTACTGCCGCCATTCTTCTCGCCGGCGGCGCCACCTTTGGCCTCTCCCGCCGTGACAAAGACGTAACTCCGGTGACCTTCGGCAAAGTCGAGCGCATCGATCTGACGAGCAAGGTCACATCGAACGGCCGCATCGATGCCAAGCGGAAAGTCGACCTGTCCGCAAATGTCATGGGGCAGATCATCAACCTCGCCGTCCGCGAGGGCGACGTCGTGAAGAAGAGCGACTTCCTGCTGCAGATCGACCAGAAGCAGCTGGCCGCGTCGGCGCAGGGCGCTGAGGCATCGCTGGCAGCCCTGTTCTCGGACCGTGATGCGGCACGCGCGAATGCCGAGGACGCGCAGCGCAACTTCGAGCGTTCTCAGAAGAACTATGCAGACAAAATCGTCCCGCTTGCCGACATGGAGCGGAACCGCAGCCTGCTCGACGCCGCGAACGCGACCGTCGCCGCGATCGAGCGGCGCATCGATCAGGCCCGCGCAAATCTCGCCGCGGCAAACGACACACTATCGAAGACGACGATGCGCGCACCGATGGAGGGAATCGTCACCGCGCTTCCCGTCCACGAAGGCGAGGTCGCCGTCATCGGCACGATGAACAATCCCGGGACGAAGCTGCTCACGATCGCAGACATGAGCGTCGTCGAAGCGGTGATGGAAGTCGACGAGACCGACATCCCGTCGGTGAAAGTCGGGCAGCACGCGAACGTAACGATCGACGCGTATCCGAACAAGACGTTCTCGGGCCTCGTGACGGAAGTGGGCTCGAGTCCGATCGTGCAGAACGGTCAGACCGGCGGCTCGCAGGCCGTGAACTTTGAAGTGAAAGTGCAGATCGAGAATCCGCCGCCCGGAGTGCGGCCCGGATTCTCCTGCTCGGCCGACATCATCACCGGCACGCGGACCAGGGCGCTGGCGATTCCGATCCAGGCGCTCGTCGTCCGCGAGAAACCGAATCCCGTCAAATCGGGCAAGCCGCAGGACGAAGAAGGCGTATTCGTGAACAACAGCGGCACCGTGAAGTTCGCGGCAGTGAAAACGGGACTCTCCGGCGACAGCAACATCGAAATCACCGGCGGCGTGAAAGAAGGCCAGCAGATCGTGACCGGCCCGTTCCGCGCGCTGCGCGAGATCAAAGACGGATCGAAAGTGAAAGAGCAGAAGGGCGGCGGAGATAAGAAAGGATGAGCAACGGGGGATATGAGGATGAACAACGGGGATAAGAAGTGATGGGGAACGGGGATAAGAGGATGAACAACGGGGATAAGAGGGCATGAGCAACGGAGATCAGACGGCATGAGCAACGGGGATAAGGGGATGAGCAACGGGATGAGAGGGCATGAGCAACGGAGATCAGACGGCATGAGCAACGGGGATCAGACGGCATGAGCAACGGGATAAGAGGGCATGAGCAACATGTCATCCCGAGCGTGAGCGAGGGACCCGGGCGTGGGGAGGCCGGCCTCCACTTCCACCCGGGTCCCTCGCTCACGCTCGGGATGACATGGGGGTTGCGCCTCTCCCAACCCGGGGGTTGGCGCCTCTCCCAACCCGAGGGTTGGCGCCTCTCCCAACGCGGGGGTTGCGCCTCTCCCATCCCGGGGGTTGCACCTCTCCCATCCCCGGGGTTGCGCCTCTCCCATCCCGGGGGTTGGCGCCTCTCCCAACCCGGGGGTTGCGTCTCTCCCAACCCGGGGGTTGCGCCTCTCCCATCCCCGGGGTTGCGCCTCTCCCAACCCGGGGGTTGCGCCTCCCATCCGTTCGTTGCGCCTCTCCCATCACGCTAAAACATGGAAACTCTCCGCATCGCAGCCACCGCCCTCAACACGCACAAGCTGCGTAGTTTCCTCACGCTCCTCGGCGTGATCATCGGCGTGATGACGGTCGTCTCGGTCGTCTCGATCATCGCCGGTCTCAACAACTTCGTCGCTGAGAAACTCTTTCAGCTCAACCCCGACGTCTACGTCGTCACGCAGTTCGGCATCATCACCAGCCGCGAAGAATTTCTCGAGGCCATCAAGCGGAAGCCGATCGTGTGGGACGACTTCGAAGCCGTTCGCGACCGCTGCCACACGTGCGCGGCGCTCGGCGCGCATCTGCAGACGCGCGGCGGCGTGAAGCGCGAATCCAAACGGCTCGCCGGCGTCCAGATTCACGGCGGCACCGCGAACACGGCCGAGATCAACAACCTCGACCTCGAAGCGGGCCGCTATTACACGAATACCGAGGATCAGCATGCGGCTTTCGTCGCGGTGATCGGATCCGATGTGCGCGACGAGTTGTTCGGCAAGCTCGACCCCATCGGACGCACGATCCTCGTCGCCAATCAACCGACTCGCGTCATCGGTCTCCTCCGCAAACAAGGCTCGGTCCTCGGACAAAGTCAGGACAGCGTGCTGTACATGCCGCTGTCGACATTCCGAAAGCGATTCGGTACGCGCCGCAGCATCGATCTGTTCGTCCGCTCCGCGAACGGTGTGCCGGGCATGCAGAAGTCGATGGACGAGCTCCGCGTGATCCTGCGCAGCCGCCGCCGCACCGCGTTTCGCGCCGTCGACCCATTCGCGATGGTCACGGCCGAGGCGCTACAGAATGTGTGGAAGGGAATCACGTCGGGCGCGTTCGCGCTCATGGTGCTCATCTCCGGCATCTCGCTGGTCGTCGGCGGAATCGTGATCATGAACATCATGCTGGTCTCGGTCATCGAGCGCACGCGCGAGATCGGCATCCGCCGCGCCCTCGGCGCCACGCGCAAGAAGATTCAATGGCAGTTCCTCGCCGAGGCCATTCTGCTCGCGCTCGGTGGTGGTCTCGTCGGCGTGATTCTCGGCGTGATCATCAGCCGGGTAATCAACGCATTCTTCCTCCCCACTCTCGTCCAACCGCAGCTGGTCATCATGGGATTACTCGTCGCCGTATTCACCGGAGTGGCCGCGGGCTACTTCCCGGCGAGACGCGCGGCGGCGCTGGCTCCCGTCGAAGCATTGAGGTTTGAATGAGCGCTTTGCATCATCTGATCGCCGTCCGCGAGAACGTCCGCTTCGCACGCGGAGCACTGACCGCCCACAAACTTCGATCGAGCCTCACAGTCCTGGGCATCGTGATCGGCGTGACGACCGTCATCGCGATGGTGTCGATCATCGAAGGTTTCAACAACAACGTGATCGGCGCGTTCCAGTCGTTCGGATCGACGCTCGTGCAGTTCCAGAAGTTCGATCCGCAATTCGGTCCCGGCAACAACAACCAGCAGCAGCAGAATCGCAAGAACCTGACGTACGAGGATTCGGTCGCGCTGAAGGAACTCTGTCCGTCGATGGCGGCGGTGTCCGCTGAGCGTTACTGGTTCGCGGGTGGTAACAACGGGCAGCAAGGCGCGCCGGATCTCATTTACAAATCGCAGGAAGCGACGCCGGACACGATCGGCGGCGTGAACCCCGACTATTGCCCGGCGAACCATCACTTCGTCGGCGAAGGACGATTCATCAGCGATGGCGATCTTCGCCACAGCGGCAACGTCATCGTGATCGGCTACTCGATCATGGAGACGCTGTTCCCACGCGTCGATCCGATCGGCAAGGAAGTGGCGCTGTCGGGGCGCAAGTACACCGTCATCGGCGTGATGGAACGACAGGGACCGCAGAACTTCTTCGAGTCGGTCGACTCGCACATCTTCATTCCTCTATCGACGTTCGACCGCGACTTCCCGTGGATCAAGAAAAGCACAGGCGTGAACATCGCCACGATTCCGCGGAAGCCGGAGCTGGTCGATCAGATCATCGAGGAAGGCACGCAAGTGCTGCGGGCCCGCCGCAAAGTTGCGTTCAACAAGCCGAATGACTTCGGCATGCTCACTCCCGAAAAGCTCATCGGCAACTTCCGTGCGATCACCGGCGGCATCACGCTGGCGATGATTTTCATCTCGTCGATCGCGCTTCTGATCGGCGGCGTCGGTGTGATGAACATCATGCTCGTGTCCGTCACTGAGCGAACTCGGGAGATCGGCATCCGCAAAGCGATCGGTGCCGTGCGCCGCGATATCGTCACCCAGTTTCTGACTGAGGCGATGACGCTCTCAGCGATGGGCGGCGCGATCGGTGTCGGCGTCGGACTGCTCATCGCGTTCGTCGCACGAAAGCTGACCCCGCTTCCGACGGCCACACCGTTGTGGTCGATCATCCTCGGCCTCGTCGTCTCGATCTCGATCGGCCTGTTCTTCGGGATCTACCCGGCATACAAGGCCGCGAAGCTGGATCCGATCGAAGCGCTCCGATACGAATAAAGCAGAGGGCAGAGCGCGGAGGGCAGAGCGCAGAAGCTGCCAGGTGAACTCCTGCGCTCCGCCCTCTGCCCTCTGCGCTCTTCGACTGTGCACGCCTGTTGCTCTTTGCACGGCCGGGGGGCTAGAAAATCGTGAAGCGTCATCTTCAGTACTACTCACTCATTGTTGTGATGTTGGTCGCCGCGGGCTGCGGATCTGGCGGACTCGGCGGCGCAAGTTCTGTTTCTCTGGATCAGGAGTGGCAGCTCGGCGATCAGATGGCTGCGCAGGTCGCGCAGCAGATGCATGTCACCACCGACCCGTACGTCACGAGCGTCGGTGAGCGGCTGTACCAGCAGACACCGCTGGCCAACCGGCCGTTCCACTTCTATGTCGTCGACGATCCTTCCGTGAACGCGTTCGCGATTCCGGGCGGACACGTCTACGTCAACCGCGGCCTCATCGCGCAGGCGGATCGCGCAAACATGCTCGCCGGCGTGATGGCGCATGAGATCAGCCACGTCGTCGCGCGCCACGTCGTCAAACAGGCCGAACAGACCCAGACGATCGGCGCGATCGGCAGCATTCTCCTCGGACAGAATCCGAATGCGCTGGCGGTACTCGTCGCGAACATCGCGGCGGGCGGTGCGATGGCGAAATTCAGTCGCGCCGATGAGAAGCAGGCCGATGACATGGGACTCGATCTCATGGCCCGCGCCGGCTACGACCCGCACGGCATGCTGGACATGTTTCAGAAACTGCTGGCGCTCGATCAGGCCGGAAACAGCAGCGTGTCGAAGTTCTTCGCCGATCATCCCGGAACGACGGATCGCATCAACGACATCTCCGCGCGCATCGCGAAGATCGGCCGCATCGGCGGCATCGTCGACGATCCCGCGTATCAGGACGCTCGACGCCGCATGGGCGTCTAGAACGAGACGATCAGTCCGATCAGGCCGGCGGTGGCAATCACCGCCGGCTCCGGCGTCTTCGTGAATACGACGACGATCAAGGCAGCCGCGGCGACGGCGAGCGTCACAATGTCGACGACGGCGCTGCGCGCGATCAGCCACGTCGTGGCGACGAGCACACCGACGACAGCGCTGCCGACGCCTCGAATGAATCCGCGAACGAAACGACTGTCGCGATAACGGCGCAGAACCGGCGTCGCGATCAGCACGAAGAGCACCGGCGGCGCGAAAATGCCTGCCGTGGCCGCGAGTGCTCCGGTGAATCCGGCCAGCAGGTAGCCGACGAACGTCGCCGTGATCACGACCGGCCCCGGCGAGATCATCCCCACCGCAACCGAATCGAGAAACTGCTGCATCGTCAGCCAGTGATATTGATCGACGACCTGGGCCTTGAGGAATGGCACGATCACGAGTCCGCTGCCGAACACGAGCAGCCCCGTCTTGAAAAAGAAGAGGAAGAGCTGCGGCGAAATCGCTACGGCGGTCGATTCGCGTCGTTCGATGAAAACAAACATGCCCAGGACGCCGGCGCCGATGAACAGCC
>DASVHS010000026.1:0-7238 GCA_036382495.1 Thermoanaerobaculia bacterium
GGCCGATACGGTCGGCGATCCATCCGAACGTGATGTAGCCGAGGAATGCGCCGATCTGAAGGAGGATGATCCAGCGGGCGGACTTCGTCATCGTCAGTCCCGCGCCGCCGTCGCTCACCGGCGTCGCGAGAAATGCCGGCAGCCACGACACGACGCCCCAGAACGCGATGAGCACGCTCGCTGCGAGCAGCGTGGCGATGATCGTTTTGCGCAGAAGCGCGGGTGCGAAGATGTCGAGCCATCGCGTGTTCGTCTGCTTGCGTTCACGCCAGATCGCGGGCTCCTGCACGCCGCGGCGGATGACGAACGCCGCGATCGCCGGCAGCGCGCCGAACAGAAACAGCACGCGCCACCCGAAGCGCTCCAGAACGACCGCTGAGAGCGACGCGGCGATGATCGCGCCGATCGCCCAGCCTGATTGCATGATGCCCATCGCTTTTGCGCGATGTTCGGCCGGCCACGTCTCGGCGACGAGGACCGAGCCCGACGACCACTCCCCACCCATCCCGATCCCGACGAGCGTCCGCCACGCGATCAGTTGCCAGAGCGCATTCGCGCTCGCGAGGCCGGCCGTCGCGAACGAGTAAATCAGGATGCTCCATGTCATCGCGCGTACGCGGCCGATGCGATCGGCGAGTCTTCCGAACACGATGCCGCCGAATGCGCTGGCGATGAGCGCGACCGATGTCAGCAGGCCGATCGTCGTCTTCGAGATCGCGAATTCTTTCTGAATGGGAAGGACGGCAAACGTGAAGAGGAGAAAATCCATCGAGTCGAGCATCCAGCCGATCTGCGCGGCGAATAACGCACGCCACGCGGCTTTGTCGACTCCGACCAGCGTCATAGCGTCCGATTGTAGATCGCGGATCGCTGATCGCCGATCGCAGGACTCACTTCTGCGATCCGCGATCCGCGATCTGCGATCTCATCTGCGACAACAAGAACGTCTCGAGCCCCAGCTCCACCGGCACGCCGCCCGACTTTCGTTTCACATCGAGATCCGCGATCGCAGCGAGGGCTCGGAACAGGCCGCCGTCGGTCTGCGAGCGCGCGGCCTCCCACTTCTTGTGCAGCGGGAACGGATGCGGGCGCTGGCGCACGAGTCCGAGGGTCTTCATGTAGTCGCCGAGGGAGTCGGCGACGGTGTCTTTGAAACGGTTGTAGGTCATCGATGCCTTCAGATCGATGTTCTTTGTCCGGGCATACGAGCGGATCGCGATCATCTGCCGGAGCTCGTCGGCGAGCGGAAACAGAAACCGGCCGTAGAGGATGTCGGATGGCGCGCGCCCATCGTCGCGACGCGCCTGCGCGACAAGATCGCGCAGCTTGCCGACCGCTTCCATGATTTTGCCTTCTGTGTAGAGCGACGCGAGCTCGTATCGCGCGCCACCCTCGATCGCTTCGACTTCACGCTCGACGATGTCCGCCGTGACCCGCCCACCGCTCCCGACCAGCGTCGCCAGTCTCTCCGCCTCCGACGCCGCCGTGCGGAGGTCGGGGACGTCGCGCGAAAACTTGTCCGCGAGCATTCTGTCGATCCCCAGTCGCTGGCGAAGACGAACGATGGCGTTGTTGTCGAAGCGAACGTCAGCGTCGGATGCGATCTCGCGGATCGCCTCGTCGAGCGCGGTCACGAAGCTCTCCCGGGAAATGTCGGCAACGATCACTGCACCCTGCTTGTCGATGAGATCGACGGTGGCCGAGTCGCGAGGGATCTCACCCGTTCGCAAAAGCAGAAATGTTCCGGACGCACCGCCGCGTGTGATCGCTTCGACCAGCAGCGCCGCGTCGTCTTCGCCACGCCCGGCCTTCTTGCCGGTTGCGCGGCAGAACGCCAGCATGTCCGCGATCGTCGCGTCGTCGGTCATGCTGAGCGCGCTGGCGATCTGGCGATCGGTCATCTCCAGATCGACGCCGACAAGCCCGAGCACATGGAGCAGTTTCGCCGCCGCGGTCGAGCGTTTGCGATCCGTCTTCGCGCTCTTCCACTCGCTCACCGACTTCTCGAGCAACGACGCGATCTCTTTCGCGGAGACGAACGCGTTGACCTCCGGAACGACGATCAGACGCTGCCCGCCGAACAGAGACATCGTGCGGTAAGAGTCGACGATCGCCGCGAGCTCGGCCCCGGGCTCGAACGACTCGATGTTGAGCGAAGGATTCGCCTTCAGCATGGCTTCACGGATTTCTCGGAAAGCGCGTTCGGACAGAAATTCGGACGAGCCGCCGATGAGAATCACATTCGGGGGAGCCTTTTTTTTGATCTGCTCTAGGACTTTGGGTAGCGGCTTTGGCATGTCTAAAGATGAATTTCGAAGTTCGAAGTTCGAATTAAGAATTGAGAATGCAAACCAGGTAATCGTTCATGTTCAATTCTTCATTCGAAATTCGAACTTCGAACTTCGAAATTCTTTGGCCCCCAGGCATCAGAGGAAAAAAAAGGAGCGGCAAAGACGCCGCCCCTTCAACACAGCAAATGTAAGTTAGGAACTAGGAAAGAAGCCCCTTTTCCTGCAACTCCTGACAATCAATGCAGAACGCTGTCCACGGAACAGCCGTCAGGCGCTTTTCACCGATCGTGTTGCCGCAGTTCGTGCAGACACCGAACGTGCCTTCCTTGATACGGGCGAACGCTTCGTCGATGAGCATGAGCACGTTCCGCTCTCCGTCGGAAAGTGAGAAGTTCAACTCCTTGGAGTAGGCGCTCGCCGCTTTGTCGGCGAGGTCCTGGATTCCGTCATCAGGCTGCGCGCTGCCGGCTGCCTTGCCGCGCTCGAACGAATCGAAAAGCTCGTTCTGCTTCTGGCGCAGCGCGTCCTCGTACTGCTGATAGGGATGCGACTTTGTTTTGGTTCTGGCCATCCGAGCCGGTTCTCCTTACTTGTGGTACGGAATGTTGCGCATCAACGTGCAGGCCCGATAGATCTGTTCCACCAGGACGACCCGCGCCAGTACGTGCGGAAGAGTCATCGCTGAGAGACTCAGAAGCCGGTCGGCGCGACGTTTGACGCTGTCGTCGAAGCCGGCGTCACCGCCGACCACGAAATTCACGCCATTCGGGCTGTCGATCGTCAATCGCTCGAGCCACTTCGCAAACTTCAAAGAATCAAGCTGTTGGCCCCGTTCATCGAGGACAACCGTGTACCCGCGATCGGGAATTGCGGCCACGAGGCGCTGAGATTGGTCGCGCATCATAGCCATATCATTCGAGCTTTGTCTACCGCGTTTCGGTGAAACTTCCGTGACCTCGACCGGGAAGAAGTGCTTGATTCTATTGAGGTAACGGTCGACCGCGGCCGAGTACTCCACGTCCGAGTGTGTTCCGCCGAAGATGAAACGAAATTTCATAGCCGCCTACTCCAGACCGTACTTTTTGCGCTTTTCGAGCAGCGTTTTCCGGTTGATGCCGAGGATCTCGGCGGCGCGCGAATAATTGGAGCGGACCTCGTGCAGAACGGCCCGGATGTAGTTCTCCTCCAGCTGATCGAGCGTCCAATGGCCGCGCGCCGCCGCCGTCACAAATTCGGCGTCCGACAGCGTCAGCGATTCGACGGCGATGCTCGTCCCCTCGCCGGTCAGAACGGCGCGCTCGATCGCGTTGCGCAACTCGCGAACATTGCCCGGCCAGGCGTGCGATGTCAGCAGCGTTGCCGCGGTGTCGTCGATCGTCTTCCGCTTTCCCGCGAATATCTGCGCAAGCGGCATGATGTCCTCGGTCCGTTCGCGCAACGGCGGAAGCGTCACCGTGACGATGTTGATGCGATAGAAGAGATCGCGACGAAATGCGCCCGACGCAATCAGAGCGTCGAGATCGCCGCTCGCCGACGCGATCACGCGCGCGGTGAACTCGACGACCTGGCTGCCGCCGAGGCGTGTGAAACGTTTGTCCTGGAGGGCGCGAAGAAGTTTCGCCTGCAATGCCGGCGAAAGAGTGTCGATGTTGTCGAAGTAGACCGAGCCCGATCGTGCCAGCTCGAGACGTCCGAGACGCCGCGCGACCGCGTCAGTGAACGTGCCGCGCTCGTAGCCGAACAGCTCACTCTCGAACAGATCGGCGGGAATCGTCGCGCAGTCGACGTGCACAAACGGTTCGGCGCGTCGCGCGCTGCTCGCGTGAATCGCTTCGGCGAGGTAGTCCTTGCCGGTGCCGGACTCGCCGCGGATCAGGATCGAGACGTCGTGGTCGAGAACTTTCTCGACCGTTTGCAGCAGGTTCCGCATCGCCGCTGTGCGCGCGCGGAAAAAATCAGACAGTCGTGCATCACGACGTCTTCTTGAAGGCATTCCTCGGCCGCACCGTTCTTCGGGCCGGCTCCTCGGTGTACTCCGGAGTCACGTTCGGTGCATCGCCCCACAACCGTTCCAGTCCGTAGAAACGGCGGCATTCTTCGGTGAAGACGTGGAAGATGAAGTCGCCGAAGTCGATAAGGATCCAGCGGCCGGGCGTCGTCCCCTCGACGAGCAGCGGCTTGACGCGCAGCTCTTCGCGCAGTTTGTCCAGCACCGAATCGGCGATGGCCTGGCACTGCCGTTCCGACGTTGCGGAGCAGAGGATGAAATAGTCGGCGATCGACGTGAGCTCGGCCACGGCGAGCACATCGAGAGCGAGCGCCTTCTTGTCCAGTGCCGCGAGGACAGCAACACGCACGCGGCTTTCAATCGAGGAATTGTTCACGTTTGAGCCTCTCGGTACAATCGATTGTGTTCAATGTAGTGCGAAACGCGGGGATCGACGAGACCGCCGATCGACTCGCCCGCACGGATCTTTCTTCGGATGTCGGTCGATGAAACAGGGACGGTGTTGTTCTCGGCAAACACGATGTGTCCGTGAGTCGCGCGTTCGTCTGATGTTGTGAAGCGCGATCGGTACTCAGAAGGAATCTGCGCTCTGCGCTCCGCGCTCTGCGATCCGTATCGAGTCAACACGACGAAGTTCGCCAGCTCGAAGATCCGATCGATGCGCTTCCACTCGGCGAGTTGCGCGAGGTTGTCGTCACCGATGATCCAGTCGAGCGTCGCCTGAGGATGTTCGGCGCGCAGCCACTCCAGCGTTTCGACGGTGTACGAGATCTGTCCGCGATCGAGCTCCTGCGCCGACACGTAGATCGTTTCGATCGACTCGGTGGCCAGCACCGCCATCGTGAAGCGGTGATAGCCCGACGCGAACTGCTGCTCGGACTTGAACGGCTGGCGATATGCCGGAACGTAGATGAGCCGGTCCCACTGCATGACGTCGCGCGCGGCGAGCACGGGCTCGAGGTGCCCGCGATGAAACGGATCGAAAGTGCCGCCGCAGATGCCGATCTTCATCCGGTCGTGGACACGGTCAGCTCTTCGTCCCGCGCCTGCTTGTGCTCGCGCACGAATTTCGCCAGTTTCCGTACAAGCTCGCGCACGCCATCGCCGACCACTGCCGAAATCTCGTGATAGTCGTAGCCATGTTTCTTTGCATACGCGCGAAGCTTCTTCGAGTTGCCTTCGATCGCTGAATCGAGTTTCGATCCGATGATGATGCGCGATTTCGCGGCGAGTGTTTTCGAGTACAGCTCCAGCTCACGGGCGATCGTCTCAGCGTCCTTCCCGGGATGATCGTTCGTCGAGAGATCGACGAGATGCACGAGCACTGAACAACGCTCGACGTGACGCAGGAACTCGTGGCCGAGGCCGTGGCCTTCGTGCGCGCCTTCGATGAGTCCTGGGATGTCGGCGACGACGAACGTTTCGTCGTCATCCGCCTTCACGACTCCGAGGTTCGGGATGAGTGTCGTGAACGGATAGTCCGCGATTTTCGGTTTCGCGGCGCTGATCACGGAGATGAGCGTCGATTTGCCGGCGTTCGGCAGACCGATCACGCCGACGTCGGCGATCAGTTTGAGCTCGATGAACAGCTGGTGCTCCTGGCCTGCTTCTCCCGGCTGCGCGAAGCGAGGGGCCTGACGCGTCGCGGTTGCGAAGTGCTGATTGCCCTGACCACCACGACCGCCTTTTGCGACGACGATGCGCTGTCCGTCTTCGGCGAGATCGGCGACGAGCTCACCGGTCTCCTTGTCGCGCACGACCGAGCCAAGAGGAAGCTCGATGAAGACGTCCTCTCCATTCACGCCGGAGCAGTTTGAGCCCATGCCGTGCTGGCCGCGGCCCGCTTTCCAATCGCGCTGAAACTGGAGGTGATAGAGCGTGTTGAGGCGCTTCGACGCGACGATGTAGACCGTGCCGCCCGCACCGCCGTCGCCGCCCGACGGTCCACCCTTCGGAACGAACTTCTCGCGACGGAACGCGACGCAACCCTGCCCGCCGTCTCCGGCTTTGACGCGGATGGTCGCCTGATCGATGAAGTTCATTGAGTGGTGCGCCTTATTCTAGGCCCTGGGAAAAGCAAAAAAGCCGCCGAAGTGGCGGCTTCTTCTCCTGAGGCCTAAGGCCTTGGGCCTATTCGGTGGTGGTTGCTGGCGTGACGGTGACGTAACGCCCCCGCTCGCCCTTGTCGTGGAACTGGATGACGCCGCTGACCTTCGCGTAGAGCGTGTGGTCGCGGCCGATACCGACGTTGACGCCGGGATAGAAGCGGGTACCGCGCTGGCGGACGATGATCGTTCCGCCGCTGACGAACTGGCCGGCGAAGCGCTTGACGCCGAGCATTTTCGGCTGCGAATCGCGGCCGTTGCGCGACGAGCCCTGACCTTTTTTATGAGCCATGGTTCTCTCTCCCTAGACGTTGATGGAGTCGATGCGAAGCTCGACCAGGTCCTGACGGTGACCGTGCTTCCGCTTCGTGTGGTTCTTGCGGCGCTTCTTCTTGAAAACGATGATCTTCTGGCCGCGCGACTCACGGAGGACTGTCGCCACAACCGAGGCGCCGGAGACGGTCGGAGCGCCGACTTTCGGCGAGTCGCTTCCGCCGATCATCAGCACTTCGCTGAACGTGACTTTGTCCTTGTCGGCAGAGCCGAGGACGTCGCGTTCGACGCGAAGGAGCTCGCCTTCGGCAACGCGGTACTGCTTTCCACCGGAACGGATGATGGCGTACACGAAACCTCCGAAAAATGGGACCCGCCTTGTACCACAGGTGAGCGGACACGGCAAAACTTCGTGGATAAAACACTTATTCCGGTTTTGAGCTCTTAGCTCTCAGCTCTCAGCTCTCAGGGGGTTCGGGTTGCTGGGTCGCTGGGTCGCTGGGTCGCCGCAGGCGGATCCGGCCTGGGAGCTGAGACTGAGAGCTCGGCCCCCTTGTAACA
>DASVHS010000027.1:0-2260 GCA_036382495.1 Thermoanaerobaculia bacterium
TGCATGTTCACGCCGCGCAGTGACGGCGTTTCGATGCGGTGACGGAGCTCCTGCGGACGAATGTCACCGACGAGATGATGCGCGCCGTTCGTGTGACCGTTCGCATGACAGTCGAAACACGTTACGCCCAGGCTCGGCTTCACCGATCGCCGGTCCTCGGTCGCATTGAATTGCTGCTGCGGGAACGGTGTGACGAGCAGCCGCAGTCCATCGAGCTGCTTGGCGTTGAGGATGTTGCCGAAAATCGCATAGAAGTTGTCGCTCGTGATCAGCTGGCCGCGCGAGACATCGCCGAGCTCGATGTGCGTGGTGAGATAAATCGGCGGCGGAAATTCCGGAAGGACGTGATCGGGCAGGTCCATCTCGATATCGAAGCGATTGAGATCGCGGTCCGTCTGCTTCTTCACTTCGTCGATTTGGAACTGCGGGAAGATCATCCCGCCCTCCATGTGATCAGGACCGGGCAGCGGCAGAAACCCCTCCGGCCACAGGTTCCTGCTGCGAATGTCCTCCGGACTCATCTGCGCGAGCTGCTGCCACGTCACGCCGGCGGGCAGCTTGACGCGGACTCCCTGCTGCACAGCCTTGCCGCGCGACATCGTGACGCTCGATGGCCGGTTGCTGAGGTCGTACCGCTTCTCGAGGTAGGCGCGGGCATCGCGCATCTTCGCCGCTTTCGTAGCGGACATTTTCTGGAACGTGGCCTGGAACACGGCCGCGGGATCGGACGGTGTGTCGGGTTTCTTTTCCGGCTCCTGCGCGACCAGCAGGCCGGCGGCGGCGGCGCCGAGGATGAGGAGGAGAGCAGCGGTGATGCGTAGAGGTCTCATGGATTCTCCTTGCGCAATGCGGCAGACAGCAAAAAAATCAGCGACGCAGTTTCGCGCACCTCGCACAGAGGCCGAGGACTTTGACGGTGACGGAGTGGGGGATGAAGCCGCGTGATGCGCGCCACGGCTTCACGTGATCGAGCGTCTCATCGTAGAAGTCGATGACGTTGCGGCACTTCGTGCAGACCAGATGGTGGTGCATGCTCATGTTCGCGTCGTAGCGGCGACTGTCGCTGTCGATCTCCACGGCCTGGACGAGACCGAGACGCTCCAGGGCGTCCAGTGATTTGTAGATTGTGGCGAGCGAGAGCGACGGCATGGATCGCTTCACCCGCTTGAAAAGGATTTCCGGCGTCGGATGCTCCTCACTCCTGACGAGCGCCTCGTAGACAGCGATGCGTTGTGGCGTGACGTTCATCCCTGCCTCGCGGCAGCGGACGATCATCTCGTCAACCATGTGTCGGACGGCGGCAGGCGTGCGTTCCATGAATGGAGAAACATGATCCACGGAGAACCGTTCGTCAATGCTGGTCGCGCCCATCATCGTGGCAATCTGGCAGAATGCGCCCGATGATCACCCGAGTCGCCTTCACGCTCGCGCTGCTCGCGTCTTCGCTGTCTGCTGCTACCGTATCGCGTATCAGCTCTACGGAACGCACGCTCGCCAGGTACATCGACCTTCACAATGACGAAGGCCTGGCGCTGCTCGAGCGCGTCGTCAACATCAATAGCGGCACGCACAACCTCGCCGGTGTGCGCGAGGTGGGTGGGATCTTTCGCGCGGAGTTGGACTCCATCGGCTTCAAGACGCGCTGGGTCGATCAGGACGAAGTGAAACGTGGCGGGCATCTCGTCGCCGATCATCCCGGAACCGGACCGCGCATTCTGCTGATCGGACATCTCGACACGGTGTTCGAGCCCGATAGCCCGTTCCAGAAATTCGAGCGGCTCGACGCACTTACCGCGCGCGGGCCGGGCGTCATCGACATGAAAGGTGGCGACGTCATCATCGTCCAGGCGTTGAAAGCGCTGAACGCGTCGGGTCAGTTGAAATCGATGAACGTCATCGTGGTCATGACCGGCGATGAAGAGGACGCTGGTCTGCCTCTCAGCAAAGCACGCCAGGCGCTCGTCGCAGCAGCGAAAGGCGCGGACTTCGCGATCGGATTCGAGGACGGCGACGGCGATCCGGCGCACGCTGTCGTGGCGCGACGCGGCACCACCGCTTGGCAGCTCACCGTCACCGGCGCGACCGGGCACTCGTCGCAGATCTTCAGCGAGGCGTTCGGCAACGGCGCGATCTTCGAAGCGGCGCGCATCCTCAATACGTTTCGCGAGAAACTCGCCGAGCAGCCGCACCTGACGTTCAACCCGGGAGCGATCGTCGGCGGGACGACCGTCGACATGGACGTCGCACAAGCGCGCGGCTC